>NZ_JAIOUU010000009.1:0-121900 GCF_019931125.1 Aestuariivivens sp. NBU2969 | reverse complement strand
CAATGGTAATGACCTGGTCACAGGATGAACTATTGTTATTGGCATCGGTAGCCGTCCAGGTCCTGGTGATCACGGAATTGTTGCCCGTACCTGCTGCTACCACATCTACAAAGGTGATAACCGGGGAACCATCACAGTTGTCCGTCGCTGTGGCACTGCCCGTACTAGAAGGAGTGCTGTCCGCATCACACGCTATGGTAAGATCCGATGGACAGGTGATAACCGGTGGGGTCGTGTCATTCACTATTAATTGGAATGCACATTCAGAAGTGTTTCCTTTATCATCCGTTGCTGTTAAAGTAACAATTGTAGTACCAAACACTACCGTACCGGCAACCGGACTTTGTGTAACTGTTACATCTGTGTCACAATTATCTGAAGTCGTAACTAATCCTGTATAATCTAGAACCGTAAATTGACAGTTAGCATCAGAGCTTACACTCTGGTCATCTGGACAAGAAATACTTGGTGATTCATCATCCGTTACGGTTATTGTCATAACACAAGTATTCGTGTTTCCATTAGTATCAGTCGCTGTCCACGTTACCAATGTATCTCCTATTGGATATACATCACTAGCATCAGAAGTACCATTAAAATCATTTGTAAATGTAACTACCCCACAATTGTCACTCGTTAAAGGAGCAGGAACTGGTACTGTAGCTTCACATAATCCTAAATCAGTAGACTGAGTAATATTAGTAGGACACGTTATATCTGGTGCAGTAGTATCAACTACCGTTATAATCTGCACACAGGAAGATTCATTATCATTTTGATCGATAGCTGTCCAAGTTCTTGAAATTGTAAAATTATTTCCAACTCCAGGAATTAAAACATCTGTATAATCTATTGTGATGGTCCCAACTGGTGCACAATTATCTGTGGCTGTGGCAATACCAGTATTAGTAGGAGAATTATCTTCATCGCATTCAATAGTAATATCAATTGGACAGGTTATTTCTGGTTCAACATTATCAACTATATTAATTATTTGAGTACAAGAAGAAGTATTTCCACTACTATCAGTAGCCGTCCAAGTTCTTGTAACTTGAGCATTATTTCCAACTCCAGGTGCGATTACATCAGAATAATCAATAAATATATCATTAGCAGCTGTACAGTTGTCGGTTGCAGTAGCAACACCAGTTCCAGACGGTACCGCACCATTGGGGGTGCAAGCAACAGTAATATTTGATGGACAAACTATCGTGGGTAACTGAGTGTCATTGACCGTTACATCAAAACTGCATTGCGCTGTATTATTCGATGCATCTGTTACAGTATAGGTCACCGTGGTGGTACCCACCGGGAAAATGTCTCCAGGGTTATGCGTGCTGGTCACGGTAAATCCAGGACAGTTATCCGCTCCCGTCGGAGCAGTCCAAGTCACTACCGCATCACAGGAATCTGTGTCATTGCTAACGGTAATGTCCGATGGACAAACTATCGTGGGTAACTGAGTGTCATTGACCGTTACATCAAAACTGCATTGCGCTGTATTATTCGATGCATCTGTTACAGTATAGGTCACCGTGGTGGTACCCACCGGGAAAATGTCTCCAGGGTTATGCGTGCTGGTCACGGTAAATCCAGGACAGTTATCCGCTCCCGTCGGAGCAGTCCAAGTCACTACCGCATCACAGGAATCTGTGTCATTGCTAACGGTAATGTCCGATGGACATCCTGATATCATAGGAGCATCATCATCGGTAATTGTAATATCAAAACTACATGAGGAGGTATTGCCACCTGCATCGGTGGCTGTGTACGTTACAGTCGTGGTTCCCAAAGGAAAAGTGTCTCCTGGACTATGAGTACTAGTAAAACTCGTTTCACCACAGTTGTCTGAAGCCGTTGGCTCAGTCCATGTAACTACTGCATTACAACCTGTGGCATCCGTTCCCTGAAATATATCCGATGGGCAACCTGGCACTGGGTCTATTAAGTCTTCTACTGTAACTGTGGTAGTATCTGTAATAACGCAACCATTGCTATCAGTTATTTCTACCGTAAATATATCACCGTTTACTGCACCAGTTACTATTGGCATTTGCGATGTTGCATCAACAATAGTTGCAGAAGAACTATTTGTAGTCCAAAACCAAGAAACAGCATCACCACCAGTTTCATTCAAAGTAATATCCGTATTTGGGCAAACTGGACTACTATTGGACGCTATAGCAGTAGGTAAGGGATTCACAACAACTTCAATCGAAGCCGTAAATGTAAAAACAATTTGATGCGTGATTGTAACTTCATAAGTATAGGTTCCTACCTCTAATCCACTTACTACAGGATCTTGGTCTGTGCTATTAAAGGTATATCCTCCCGGTCCTGTACCCGTCCAGACAAATATATTTGTAGGATCGGTTGCTCCAGTTCCAGAGGGATTTGCCATTAGATTTAGGTCTTCTCCTTCGCATATCGGCGAATTAGAAGATGGCGCTACATAAATACTGCCGCCATTGGCCATTAAATCTGCAAAGCTAAATGGATCATCCTGCCCTCCTCCTTCACCATTGCAGGAGGCAAAAATAGCATCACCAATTCGCAATCTTTTCGAAGAACTACAAGGGATACTATTATCTAAAAAGCCACCTACATCATTAGGGTCATCGGGATCATCCAAAGCCACAATAAAAGCAGCCCCTGCCGGTAAAATAAGGTCTACAGAATTCTCCCAGTCCATGACACCTCCATCATTTGCAAATAATATCAAGGTATTTAAAAAGGCATCTGCAACTAATTCAATTCTCTCTAAACCATTTAGGGGATCAGCATCTCCAATGATAACTGAGTTCATTGGTTCAAGAATATCTGAACTTAAAATAATGGTATGACCACCTACTATCGAAACATCATTGGTTGGGTTTCCTCCCGGTTGACCAGGATACTCGGTCGTTTGAACCCAATTGTTCCCATCGTAATACTCCCAATTATTGGGATCTGTCCAATCCCCATCGCCTACTGAACGATAATCTCCCATTGTCTGGGATAATACTATACCTGATATTAAAAAAACAACCGTGCAAATAATGTTCTTAAAAACAAAGCTTATCTCTTTATTTGAGTTTTCAAATGTATTTTGACTTAAATACTTTTTAAAACGAAGTGTTAAGTGAGGGCTTAACCTAGTTGTTATCATAATTATGAAACCTATAAGTGTTCTTTAAAAATAGAAATATAGATGGAATGATATTTTGTTTCATTATTTTTTTTTAAACATGTTATACACAATTTTATTTCAGGAATTAAGACCATCCTAAAACTTATGGACTATAGTAAATAATATTACTTTTAATATAATATAAGACACGGAATGCGGCATCTTTTGTTGAAATGATTAATATATTTGCTGAAATTTTTAATATATGTCTTTTTTAAAAGAGATACATCGCAGACGCACCTTTGGTATTATATCTCATCCCGATGCTGGTAAAACAACATTAACCGAAAAATTGTTGCTTTTTGGTGGTGCAATACAAGAAGCAGGCGCTGTAAAAAGTAATAAAATAAAAAAAGGCGCTACCAGCGATTTTATGGAAATTGAGCGCCAAAGAGGTATATCGGTAGCTACTTCTGTATTGGCCTTTGAATATAATGGCACCAAAGTAAATATTTTAGATACACCTGGACATAAAGATTTTGCCGAAGATACATTTAGAACGCTTACTGCTGTAGATAGTGTTATTGTGGTTATTGATGTAGCCAAAGGGGTTGAGGAACAAACCGAAAAGTTGGTGGAAGTATGCCGTATGCGTAACATTCCTATGATTGTCTTTATTAACAAATTGGATCGGGAAGGAAAAGATGCTTTCGACCTACTTGATGAAGTGGAACAAAAACTGGGCTTAACCGTTTGCCCATTAAGTTTTCCAATAGGTATGGGTTACGACTTTAAGGGAATCTATAATATATGGGAAAAAAATGTTAATCTCTTTAGCGGTGACAGTCGTAAAAATATAGAAGAAACCGTTGAGATTTCAGATTTACAATCTCAAACATTAGATAAACTAATTGGAGAAATATCGGCTGATACTTTACGTGAAAATCTAGAGTTGGTTGAAGGGATATACCCAAAGTTTGACAAAGAAGCATATTTGATTGGTGATTTACAACCTGTCTTTTTTGGTTCGGCATTAAATAATTTTGGCGTAAGGGAATTATTGGACTGCTTTGTTGAAATTGCCCCTAAACCAAGGGCTAAGCAAAGTGAAGAACGTTTGGTAAAACCAGACGAAAATAAGTTTAGTGGCTTTGTTTTTAAAATACACGCCAATATGGATCCTAACCACAGAGACCGATTGGCCTTTGTAAAAATTGTTTCCGGCAAGTTTGAGCGTAATAAGCCCTACTTACATGTTAGAAACAACAAAAAAATGAAATTTTCCAGCCCAAATGCTTTTTTTGCTGAAAAGAAAGAAATTGTAGATGTATCTTATCCAGGTGATATTGTTGGTTTACATGATACTGGAAACTTTAAAATTGGCGACACCCTTACTGAAGGAGAAACTATAAATTACAGAGGAATACCAAGTTTCTCACCTGAACACTTCAGATACATAAATAATGCTGATCCTCTAAAATCGAAACAACTTTATAAAGGAATTGACCAGTTAATGGATGAAGGTGTTGCCCAATTGTTTACTCTGGAACTTAATGGCAGAAAAGTAATTGGTACTGTTGGAGCATTACAGTATGAAGTCATTCAATATCGTTTGGAACACGAATATGGTGCCAAGTGTACTTATGAAAATTTAAATGTTCATAAAGCTTGTTGGGTGGATGCTGAAGATGAAAAGAATGAAGAATATAAAGAGTTTATTAGAGTAAAACAACGCTATTTAGCCAAGGACAAACAAAACCAATTGGTATTCTTGGCTGATTCGGCATTTTCGTTGCAAATGACCCAACAAAAATACCCCAGTATTAAATTCCATTTCACATCTGAGTTTAATTAAATACTGCCTGTAATTTATCTGTTAATCGTATTTTTTCAACTTTTAATCCAGTTTTTTAACCCTTAAATGACCTATTCTTTAACTTTAATAAAGAATCATAACCCCAAAATGATTGAGCCATGAAAGAAGTAAATGACCGAGAATTTAGTAATAATGAGATTACTGTAACCTACGACCCATGTATTTGTACGCTTTCCGGAAAATGTTCAAAAGAACTTTCAGATGTTTTTAGCAACACTGTTATTCCTTGGGTAAATTTAGATAATACGGAAACCAAAAGAATAATACAACAAATTAAAAGATGCCCTTCTGGTGCCTTACAGTATTATCTTAAAAAAGAAGAAAAGCAAGCAGTTTAAATTCGATAACAAGTTTTGAATATTAAAAAATCCTTTGAATGAGTTTCTTCAAAGGATTTTTTCATTCTATTATACTTAGAGTTTAATAGTCTAAATAATAAAGGAATAGGAAGCTGTTAAAAATTACATTTTAAGCAACCCCTTTTAAATGTTTTTTACAAAAATCCAACTAAGCCTGTCCTGTTGGTCCAAAATTCAAAGGAATAGGCGGTTGCTCATTGAAACATTTCAAGCAACCTTTTTTAAGCTTTCTTTGCAAAATTCTCGCTAAGCCTGTCCTGTTGGTCCAAAATTCAAAGGAATAGGCGGTTGCTCGTAATCCTTGATTTCTCCATGATCATTTTCAAACCGTGCGACATTATCGCCCAATGCTTTTAGCAATCGCTTGGCATGTTGCGGCGTTAATATAATTCGGGATTTCACCTTATTTTTAGGAACCCCTGGCATGATATTGACAAAATCAATCACAAATTCTGAAACAGAATGATTAATAATAGCCAGATTGGAATAAGTCCCCTCTGCAACCTTCTCATCAAGCTCAATATTGATTTGTCCTTGTTTTTTGTTATCGTTTTCGTTTGCCATAACTATAAGTTTTAAATATAAAAGCCTTCAGGTTATAATAACTTGAAGGCTTTATTTTGATAGATTCCCGCCTTCGCGGAAATGAAAAATTCTAGTTGTAATTCAACTCTTGCTTCACTTGCATCATTTCTTCGAACTCCTCTTTAGAACCTACTATAATGTTTGCATAGTTACGCATACCTGTACCTGCCGGAATTCTATGTCCAACAATAACATTTTCCTTCAATCCGTCTAAAGTATCTACCTTACCTGCAACAGCAGCCTCGTTAAGTACTTTTGTTGTTTCTTGGAAAGACGCAGCAGAAATAAACGATTTGGTTTGAAGCGATGCTCTTGTAATACCTTGTAATATAGGTGTTGCAGTTGCTGGTTGCGCATCCCTAGCCTCAGCAAGTTGCTTATCTTCACGACGTAACAGAGAATTTTCATCCCTTAACTGACGTGGAGTAACAATCTGTCCTGCTTTAAGATTGACAGAATCTCCAGCATTTTCAACAACCTTCATTCCAAAAATATCATCGTTTTCCTTGATGAAATCTGATTTATGTACTAATTGATCTTCTAAGAATAAGGTGTCCCCTGAATCAATAATCTGTACTTTACGCATCATTTGCCTAACAACAACCTCAAAGTGTTTGTCGTTAATTTTCACCCCTTGTAATCGGTAAACTTCCTGTACTTCATTTACTAAGTACTGTTGTACTGCTGAAGGTCCTTTTATATTTAGTATATCGTCTGGAGTTACTGAACCATCAGATAAAGGCATACCTGCTTTTACATAATCATTTTCCTGAACTAGGATCTGATTAGATAGCTTCACCAAGTATTTTTTAACTTCACCTAATTTAGATTCAACGATAATCTCACGATTACCACGCTTAATCTTACCAAAAGAAACAACACCATCAATCTCACTAACAACTGCAGGGTTAGATGGGTTACGTGCTTCAAACAACTCTGTTACACGTGGTAAACCACCAGTAATATCGCCAGCTTTAGCCGACTTACGAGGTATTTTTACTAAAATCTTACCTACACTAATCTTCTCACCATCATCAATCATTAAGTGGGCACCAACTGGTAAATTGTAGGAACGGATAACCTCTCCCTTACCATCTTCTACATGAAGCGTTGGAATAAGTTTCTTGTTTCTTGATTCCGAAATCACCTTTTCCTGGAAACCTGTTTGTTCATCTATTTCAACTTGGTAAGTGACCCCTTGTTCAATGTTTTCATACTTTACTTTACCAGCAAATTCTGAAATAATTACACCGTTATATGGATCCCAAGTACAAACCACATCACCTTTCTTAAGTTCATCGCCACTATTTATGTATAATGTTGAACCATAAGGTATGTTATTAGTACTTAATGTAATACCTGTTTTCTTATCGATTAACTTAATTTCAGAAGTACGTGAAATAACGATATCTATTTCATTACCTTCAGCGTCCTTACCTTTTACCGTTTTTAGGTCTTCAATTTCTGCAATACCATCAAACTTAACGGCCAATTTATTTTCTTCTGAAATGTTACCTGCAATACCCCCCACGTGGAAGGTACGCAATGTTAACTGTGTACCAGGTTCACCAATAGATTGTGCTGCAACAACACCAACAGCTTCACCACGCTGTACCATTTTACCTGTAGCTAGGTTACGACCATAACACTTCGCACAAATTCCTTGCAAGGCTTCACAGGTAAGTGCAGAACGTACCTCAATACTTTCTATTGGAGATTCTTCAATCGCTTTAGCAATATCATCTTCAATTAACTGACCAGATGCTACTAACAACTCATCCGTTAATGGATTATATACATCATTTAAAGACACACGACCTACTATTCTTTCTTCCAGTGTTTCAACAACTTCGTCGTTTTTCTTTAATGGTTCTACTTCAACACCCCTTAAGGTTCCACAGTCTTCAGAATTAATAATAACATCTTGAGATACATCAACCAAACGTCTTGTTAAGTAACCCGCATCAGCAGTTTTAAGAGCTGTATCCGCAAGACCTTTACGCGCACCGTGGGTAGAAATAAAATATTCTAAAATAGAAAGCCCTTCCTTAAAGTTAGAAAGAATCGGGTTTTCAATAATCTCTCCTCCACCAGCGTTTGATTTTTTAGGCTTGGCCATCAATCCACGCATACCGGTAAGCTGACGAATCTGTTCTTTAGATCCACGAGCTCCAGAGTCAAGCATCATGAATACCGAATTAAACCCTTGTTGATCCTCACGAATACGCTTCATGGACAACTCAGTCAACTCTGCATTGGTAGAAGTCCATATATCAATAACCTGATTATAACGTTCATTATTTGTAATCAGTCCCATATTATAGTTGGCCATAATACCATCTACTTGCTGGTTAGCACTGACTATCATGTTTTGTTTTTCTGGTGGAATGATAATATCTCCCAAACTAAATGATAAACCGCCTTGGAATGCAAACTGGAATCCTAAAGTTCTAATCGCATCCAAGAAATCAGCTGTTTCAGGAACTGAAGTCACTTTAAGGATATCCCCAATAATATCACGTAACGATTTTTTAGTCAATACCTGATTGATGTAACCCGCTGCCTGAGGCACATGTTGGTTAAACAACACACGGCCAACAGTAGTTTCAATAATCATTGGCTCTAACTTACCATCTTGGTTAATATCCAATGTTCTTACCTTAATACCTGCATTTAGGTGAACTTTCTTTTCGTTGAACGCAATTTCTACTTCCTCTGGAGAATAAAATGTTAATCCTTCTCCTTTAATTGGATTATCTGGTGTAGACTTACGCTCTTTGGTCATATAATACAACCCAAGAACCATGTCCTGAGATGGTACCGTAACTGGGGAACCATTTGCTGGGTTAAGGATATTATGTGATGCCAACATTAATAACTGACACTCTAAAATAGCTTCTGGTCCTAACGGTAAATGTACAGCCATTTGGTCACCATCAAAATCCGCATTAAATGCGGTACATACCAATGGATGTAACTGAATAGCTTTCCCCTCAATTAATTTTGGTTGGAAAGCTTGAATACCCAAACGGTGTAAGGTAGGAGCACGGTTTAGCAATACTGGATGGCCTTTAAGCACATTTTCCAAGATATCCCAAACCACTGGCTCTCTTTTGTCTATAATTTTCTTTGCAGATTTAACAGTCTTAACAATACCTCTTTCAATTAATTTTCTGATGACGAAAGGCTTATAAAGCTCTGCTGCCATATTCTTTGGCAATCCACACTCATATAATTTTAATTCTGGCCCTACAACAATTACCGAACGTGCAGAATAATCAACACGTTTACCTAAAAGGTTTTGACGAAAACGGCCTTGTTTACCTTTAAGGGAATCGGATAAAGATTTTAATGGTCTGTTAGAATCAGTTTTTACAGCTGAAGACTTACGTGTATTATCGAATAACGAATCTACAGATTCCTGCAACATACGTTTTTCGTTACGTAAGATTACTTCTGGAGCTTTGATTTCCACCAAACGTTTCAAACGGTTATTACGGATAATTACCCTTCTGTATAAGTCGTTCAAATCGGACGTAGCGAAACGACCTCCATCTAAAGGTACTAACGGACGTAATTCAGGTGGAATTACCGGAATAACTTTCATAATCATCCACTCTGGACGATTTTCACGATTGTTGTTAGCTTCACGTAAAGCTTCAACCACCTGCAAACGTTTTAAAGCTTCTGTTTTACGTTGTTTAGACGTTTCAGTATTGGCTTTATGGCGTAATTCGTATGACAAAGATTCTAAATCGATTCTTGCCAACAACTCTATTAAACATTCGGCTCCCATTTTAGCCAAGAACTTATTAGGATCGTTATCGTCTAAATACTGATTATCCTGCGGTAATGATTCAAGAATGTTTAAATATTCTTCTTCCGTTAGGAAATCCATTTTTTGCAATGGTTCCCCTTCTTCATTTTTAGCTATACCTGGTTGAATAACTACGTAACGTTCGTAGTATATAATCATATCTAATTTCTTAGATGGTAAGCCTAACAAATAACCTATTTTGTTAGGTAACGAACGGAAATACCAAATATGAGCCACAGGAACCACTAAGTTAATGTGTCCTACGCGATCACGACGTACTTTCTTTTCAGTAACCTCTACACCACAACGGTCACAAACAATACCCTTATAGCGAATACGCTTATATTTTCCACAGGCACATTCATAATCCTTTACCGGACCAAAAATACGCTCGCAAAACAAACCATCGCGTTCTGGTTTGTGCGTGCGATAATTGATAGTTTCTGGCTTTAAAACCTCACCATTAGACTCTGCTAAAATAGACTCTGGTGAAGCCAAACCAATGGAGATTTTGTTAAACCTCTTTACTGCGTTCTTATCTTGTTTTCTTGCCATAATATATGGTTGAAATGATTTTTAATTAACTACTCCTCTAATCTAATATCTAACCCTAGGCCTTTCAATTCGTGCATCAATACGTTGAATGACTCAGGTAGTCCTGGATCTGGCATTGGTTCACCTTTTACAATACTTTCGTATGTTTTTGCCCTTCCAATTACATCATCTGATTTTACGGTTAAAATCTCACGTAAAGTACTTGAAGCACCATAAGCTTCAAGTGCCCAAACTTCCATCTCACCAAAACGTTGACCACCAAATTGTGCTTTACCACCTAGAGGCTGTTGTGTAATTAATGAGTAAGGTCCTATAGAACGTGCATGCATCTTATCGTCTACCATATGTCCTAACTTCAACATGTAGATAACGCCCACTGTCGCTGCTTGGTCAAAACGTTCACCAGTACCACCATCATATAAATGTGTATGACCGTAACGTGGAATACCAGCTTCATCAGTCAATTCATTAATCTGATCGATGGTTGCTCCGTCAAAAATTGGGGTCGCAAATTTACGTCCTAATTTTTGTCCTGCCCATCCAAGAACGGTTTCATAAATCTGACCAATGTTCATACGTGACGGTACACCAAGTGGATTCAGTACAATATCAACAGGCGTTCCGTCTTCCAAGAATGGCATATCCTCTTCACGTACAATACGAGCTACAATACCTTTGTTTCCGTGACGTCCGGCCATTTTATCTCCTACTTTAAGCTTACGTTTTTTAGCAATATAAACTTTAGCCAACTTGATGATTCCAGCTGGTAACTCATCACCTACAGAAATGGTAAACTTCTCACGACGCAAAGCTCCTTGCAAATCGTTTTCCTTTATCTTATAGTTATGCAGTAAATCGGCTACTAACTGATTAGTATGATCATCTGTAGTCCATTTTCCTGACACTAAGTGTGCATAATCATCAACAGCGTTTAACATTTTAAGTGTGAATTTTTTACCTTTTGGCAATACTTCTTCACCTAAATCGTTGTATACACCTTGAGCCGTTTTGCCATTTACTATAGCAAAAAGTTTATCGATTAAAACGTTCTTTAAATCATCAAACTTAGCATCGTAAACACCTTCTAATTGTAATATATCGTCTTTGTCCTGAGCACGTTTTCTCTTATCTTTAACGGCTCTGGCAAATAACTTTTTATCGATTACAACACCATTTAATGATGGAGACGCTTTTAAAGAGGCATCTTTTACATCTCCTGCCTTATCACCAAATATTGCACGTAATAACTTTTCTTCTGGTGTTGGGTCGCTTTCCCCTTTTGGTGTAATTTTACCAATAAGGATATCGCCTGGTTTTACTTCTGCACCAACACGAATCATTCCATTTTCATCTAAATCCTTTGTGGCTTCTTCTGAAACATTTGGAATATCGTTGGTAAGTTCTTCATTACCAAGTTTAGTATCCCTTACCTCTAACGAATATTCGTCAATATGTATTGAGGTAAATATATCCTCACGAACAACCTTTTCAGAAATCACAATCGCATCCTCGAAGTTATAACCTTTCCAAGGCATAAAGGCTACTTTCATATTTCTTCCAAGTGCCAACTCACCACTTTGTGTTGCATATCCTTCACACAACACTTGACCTTTAGTTACCTTATCACCTTTAACCACAATTGGCTTTAAGTTAATAGAAGTCCCTTGGTTTGTTTTTCTGAACTTCACCAATTCGTAAGTTTTAATATCACTATCGAAACTTACCTTAGCTTCATCTTCTGAGCGTTCGTATTTAATTTTTATTTCGTTTGCATCTACATAAAGCACCTCTCCATTTCCTTCAGCATTAATCAATACCCTAGAGTCTGATGCTACTTGACGCTCTAAACCGGTACCAACAATTGGTGATTGCGGTAATAATAATGGTACGGCCTGACGCATCATGTTCGATCCCATCAAAGCACGGTTTGCATCATCATGTTCCAAGAACGGAATTAAAGATGCCGAAATAGAAGCTATTTGATTAGGTGCTACATCGGTATAATGTACATTATCTGGTTCGGTAACAGGAAAATCACCCTCCATTCTAGAAATTACCTTATCATGCAATATCTTTCCAATATCATCTACCTTTACTGTTGCCTGAGCAATCAATTTTTCTTCTTCTTCTTCTGCACTTAAATATACAGGAGCTCCTTTGATATCAACAACCCCATTTTCAACAGGGCGGTAAGGCGTTTCTATGAATCCCATGGAATTCACCTTAGCATATACAGCAAGTGAAGAGATCAATCCAATGTTTGGTCCTTCAGGTGTTTCAATAGGACATAAACGACCATAGTGTGTGTAGTGAACATCACGCACCTCAAAACCAGCTCTTTCACGGGAAAGACCACCTGGTCCTAAAGCAGATAAACGACGCTTATGGGTTATCTCTGCCAATGGATTGGTTTGATCCATAAACTGAGACAACTGGTTTGTACCAAAGAATGAATTGATTACAGACGATAAGGTCTTGGCGTTAATTAAATCGATAGGTGTAAACACCTCATTATCACGAACGTTCATACGCTCACGAATGGTACGTGCCATACGCGCTAAACCAACACCAAATTGTTGTGATAATTGCTCACCTACTGTTCGTACACGACGGTTTGATAAATGATCAATATCATCAATCTCTGCCTTAGAATTGATTAGCTCAATTAAATATTTTATGATGGTAATGATATCTTCCTTGGTAAGCACTTGCTTATCCATTCCTATATCAAGACCTAATTTTTTATTCATTCTGTAACGACCAACTTCGCCTAAAGAATAACGTTGGTCACTAAAGAATAATTTATCAATAATACCACGAGCCGTTTCTTCATCTGGTGGCTCTGCATTACGTAACTGACGGTAAATATGTTCAACTGCTTCCTTTTCGGAATTCGTTGGATCCTTTTGAAGTGTGTTATGAATTATAGCATAATCGCCTTGCTCTGAAGTTTCCTTGTGTAAAAGGATTGTTTTTACTTCAGCATCAAGAATTTCTTCAATATTTTCTTTATCTAAAACGGTATCACGATCCAACACAATTTCGTTACGTTCGATAGAAACAACTTCTCCTGTATCTTCATCAACAAAATCTTCATGCCATGTATTAAGTACACGTGCTGCAAGCTTGCGCCCTAAATATTTCTTTAATCCAGTTTTAGAAACCTTAACTTCTTCAGCTAAATCAAAAATTTCTAGGATATCCTTATCACGCTCAAAACCAATAGCACGGAAAAGAGTTGTTACAGGTAATTTTTTCTTTCTATCGATGTATGCATACATTACCTGGTTGATGTCTGTAGCAAACTCTATCCAAGACCCTTTAAACGGTATAACCCTTGCAGAGTATAACTTGGTTCCATTCGCATGGAACGATTGACCAAAGAACACCCCTGGTGAACGGTGTAATTGGGAAACAACTACACGCTCGGCTCCATTAATAACAAATGTACCACTAGGTGTCATGTAAGGTATGGTCCCTAAGTATACATCTTGAACAATGGTCTCGAAATCTTCATGTTCAGGGTCCGTACAATACAACTTTAACCTAGCCTTAAGCGGAACGCTATAAGTTAATCCCCTCTCAATACATTCTTCAATAGTATATCTTGGTGGATCTACGAAATAATCTAAAAATTCTAATACGAATTGATTACGTGAATCTGTAATTGGAAAGTTTTCCATGAAGGTATTATACAACCCTTCATCACCTCTTTCTTCAGATTTAGTTTCTAATTGGAAAAAATCCTGGAAGGACTTAATCTGAATATCCAAGAAATCTGGATATTCTGTTCTATTTACAATAGAAGAGAAATTTAATCTTTCAGCTTGTGTTGACAACATCAATGGACGAAATTTTGATTAAAAAAATAGTGATAGTGCCTATAAACACTAGTAAAACGGACTAAATAGCAATGCTAAAATCAATGTGCTATTAAGTGCCTATTTGGGTATATTATTATATACGCAAAATGGTTTAGGACTTATCCCGCATTAGCGGGACAGACCTAAACCTTTGTATTGTTTGGGTTTTAAGCTTACTTAAGCTCAACCTCAGCTCCTGCTTCTTCTAAAGAAGATTTTAAACCTTCAGCTTCATCTTTAGAAACACCTTCTTTAATTGCGCTAGGTGCACTGTCAACTAATTCTTTAGCTTCTTTTAAGCCTAAACCAGTTAATTCCTTAACTAATTTTACAACTGCTAATTTAGAAGCACCAGCTGCTTTTAATATTACGTCAAACTCAGTTTGAGCTTCACCAGCATCGTCTCCACCAGCAGCAGGGCCAGCAGCAACTGCTACAGCTGCAGCAGCAGGCTCTATACCATACTCATCTTTTAATATAGTAGCTAACTCGTTTACTTCTTTTACTGTTAAGTTAACTAATTGTTCTGCGAAATCTTTTAAATCTGCCATTTTTCTATCGTTTTAATAAATTTTTAATTTTAATATAATTGTAATAAAGTGCGTACTTTGTTATTACTATCCTTCTTTTTCGGATAGGGTTTTAATAATACCAGCAAGTTTTCCTCCACTTGATTGAAGTGCTGAAACCACATTTTTGGCTGGAGATTGTAATAATGTAATAATATCTCCTATCAATTCTTCTCTAGACTTAATGTCTACAAGAGTATCTAATTGATCATCACCAATGTAAATAGCCTCTTCAATAAAAGCACCTTTTAATAAAGGTTTTTCAGATTTCTTTCTGAAGGTCTTAATAACCTTTGCTGGTGCATTACCAGTTTCAGAATACATTACCGAAGTATTACCTTTTAATACTGTAGGAAGTTCCCCAAACTCCTTGTCTGAAGCTTCCATGGCTTTTGCAAGCAATGTGTTCTTAACAACCGCTAGTTTAATGTTTGCTTTAAAACAAGCACGTCTTAAATCTGAAGTCGTTCCTGCATTTAATCCAGAAATATCTGTTAAATAGATATTTGGGTTCTCGGCTAATTGCGCAGTTAAGTCTTCAATTACTTGTGATTTTTCTTCTCTTGTCATAATAAAAGTTTTTAACTATAATTAACCAATTTTTGGATCTACTGCAACACTAGGACTCATTGTACTAGATAAGAAAATGCTCTTAACATAAGTACCTTTAGCAGCAGTTGGTTTCAATTTTATTAATGTATGGATTAATTCGTGTGCATTACCAGCAATTTTATCGGCACTAAATGATGCCTTACCAATTGCAGCATGAACGATACCGGTTTTATCAACTTTAAAGTCAATTTTACCAGCTTTTACCTCACTAACAGCTTTAGCAACATCCATAGTTACTGTACCCGTTTTCGGGTTAGGCATTAAACCACGAGGTCCTAAAATACGTCCTAATGGTCCTAACTTACCCATAACACTCGGCATAGTAATAATAACATCTACATCGGTCCAACCACCTTTAATTTTATCAAGGTATTCATCTAAACCAACATAGTCCGCACCAGCTTCTTTTGCTTCTGCTTCTTTGTCTGGAGTAACTAATGCTAAAACTTTCATGTCTTTACCAGTACCGTGAGGAAGCGATACAACACCTCTCACCATTTGATTTGCTTTTCTTGGATCTACACCTAATCGAACAGCAATATCTACCGATGCATCAAATTTTGTATTGGTAATATCTTTCACTAAAGCAGATGCTTCATCTAATGAATATAATCTGCCCTTTTCTATTTTTGCTAAAGCTTCTTTTTGCTTTCTTGTTAATCTTGCCATTTTTAATGTCTTTAATAGATTAAGAAGGGAACTGCCCTGTTACGGTTATACCCATTGATCTTGCGGTACCAGCAACCATTTTCATAGCAGATTCAACAGTAAATGCATTTAAATCCTGCATTTTGTCTTCAGCTATGGTCTTGATTTGATCCCACGAAACTTTAGCTACTTTCTTTCGGTTTGGTTCTCCTGAACCTTTCTTTACTTTGGCCGCTTCTAATAATTGTACTGCAGCTGGAGGTGTTTTAATAACAAAGTCGAACGACTTGTCTTTGTAAACAGAGATAACAACAGGTAATACCTTACCTGGCTTATCCTGGGTTCTCGCGTTAAATTGCTTACAGAACTCCATAATGTTTACTCCAGCAGCACCTAAAGCGGGTCCAACCGGTGGCGACGGATTCGCAGCACCTCCCCGAACTTGTAACTTAACTACTTTACTTAATTCTTTTGCCATTTTTAATAATTTAAGTCGGTATAGCTCTTAATTTTTGGAAGCGTAAGATTTATACCTAATATATAATGTAACAATTATTATACTTTTTCAACTTGCATATAACTTAGCTCTAATGGTGTTTTTCTTCCAAAAATCTTAACCATTACCTCTAGTTTACGCTTTTCTTCATTTATCTTTTCTATAGTACCATCAAACCCATTGAAAGGCCCATCGATTACTTTTACTGTTTCTCCTTTAGTAAATGGTATAGCAACATTTGCTGTTTCCTCAACCGAAAGTTCATCCACCTTACCTAACATTCTGTTAACCTCAGACTGTCTTAACGGTACAGGGTCACCCCCTTTTGTTTCACCTAAAAAACCAATAACATTAGTTACAGATCTTATAATATGGGGAATCTCACCAGATAAATTGGCCTGTATCATAATATATCCTGGGAAAAAAACCTTTTCTTTACTAATTTTTTTTCCATTACGGATTTGTATTACTTTTTCGGTAGGCACTAAAACCTGATCAACATAATCCTGCAAACCTAATCGCGTAATTTCGTTCTCGATATAGGTTTTAATTTTGTTTTCCTGACCACTTACAGCCCTAACTACATACCATTTTTTTTCACTTACTTCAGACATAATTCCGTTTTAGCCGTTAGTTAATCAAATCAAAGTAAAGTGTAATAACTTTGCTAAAAACTGTATCTACACCCCAAATAGCTAGTGAAAAAATAATTGAAAAAACAGCCACAAGAACTGTTAGTCTTTGAGCTTCTGCCCAAGGTGTCCATGTCACATTATTTTTTAACTCTTCAAATGATTCCTTAATGTAATTTATTACTCCAGCCATTCGTTTAATCTTTTAAACACTTTTCAAGTGTACTTAATGAGATAATTTATTGTCTCTTGTTTAGCACGGGTTGAGAGACTCGAACTCCCGACACCTGGTTTTGGAGACCAGTGCTCTACCAACTGAGCTAAACCCGTAATTATAAGTCAAAAGGCATCCGCCTTTGGCGGATACCTTGAGTCTTTATTTATAAACTAGTATTGTATTAGTCTAAAATTTCAGTTACCTGACCAGCACCAACTGTTCTACCACCTTCACGGATAGCGAAACGTAAACCTACGTTCATTGCAATTGGTTGAATTAAGTCTACAGTAATTGTTAAGTTATCACCTGGCATTACCATTTCAACACCATCTGGAAGAGAAATGTTTCCAGTTACGTCAGTTGTACGCACATAGAACTGTGGACGGTAGTTATTATGGAATGGTGTGTGACGACCACCTTCTTCTTTCTTAAGGATATAAACCTCAGCTTTGAATTGTTTGTGTGGTGTTACAGAACCTGGCTTGGTAATAACCATACCTCTAGAGATTTGGTTTTTATCGATACCTCTTAATAAAATACCAGCGTTATCACCTGCTTCACCTCTATCCAATATTTGACGGAACATCTCAATACCAGTGATAGTTGAAGTTAACTTCCCTGCACCCATACCAATAATTTCTACTGGATCTCCAGTATTAGCTACACCAGTTTCAATTCTACCAGTTGCAACAGTACCACGACCAGTAATAGAGAATACGTCTTCGATAGGCATTAAGAAAGGCTTATCCATATCTCTTTCTGGCTCTTCAATCCAAGTATCACAAGCTTCCATTAATTCCATTACTGTATCTACCCATTTTTGCTCACCGTTAAGTGCACCTAAAGCAGAACCAGAAATAACAGGACCGTTATCTCCATCATATTCATAGAAGTTTAGTAAATCTCTAACTTCCATATCAACAAGCTCTAAAAGCTCTTCATCGTCCACCATATCAACTTTGTTTAAGAAAACAACGATACGAGGAATACCAACTTGACGACCTAAAAGGATGTGCTCACGAGTTTGTGGCATAGGACCATCAGTAGCAGCAACAACCAAAATAGCACCATCCATTTGTGCTGCACCAGTTACCATGTTCTTAACGTAATCGGCGTGACCTGGACAGTCAACGTGTGCATAGTGACGATTCGCAGTTTGGTATTCTACGTGAGACGTGTTAATTGTAATACCTCTTTCTTTTTCTTCAGGAGCGTTATCAATTTGATCAAACGACCTTGCTTCTGATAAACCTGCGTCTGCCAATACTTTAGTAATAGCAGCTGTTAAAGTTGTTTTACCGTGATCTACGTGTCCAATTGTACCTATATTTAAGTGTGGTTTTGAACGATCAAAAGTTCCTTTTGCCATGTTAAAATAATTTAATCTTAGTTATATAATAATATTAGTGTATTTCTAAATGTTTTTTAAAACAGAGCCAATGACGGGATTTGAACCCGTGACCTCTTCCTTACCAAGGAAACGCTCTACCCCTGAGCTACACCGGCGTTTCATTTACGATTGCCGATTTTAGATTTACGATTGTAACTCGTATATCGTAACTCGTAAATTTTAGAGCGGGAGACCGGGTTCGAACCGGCGACATTCAGCTTGGAAGGCTGACGCTCTACCAACTGAGCTACTCCCGCAATTTAGCAAGCACAAACCTGCTTGGTTTTATTATAGGATTATCTCGCTTCGCTCAATGATCCTAGATTGGCGACCCAATCTAAATAATTTCTAAACGCAACTTTACAAAAGTGAACTTTTGACAAATCCTTATTAGAAATTATAAGTGGGAAGAGCAGGATTCGAACCTGCGAAGGTGAAAACCAACAGATTTACAGTCTGTCCTCGTTGGCCGCTTGAGTATCTTCCCTATTTGTTTAAAATTCCAGTATTTAAAAGAACATATTCCAAATTATCAACTTTAAAATCCCTTTCTTAAAGAAATTAAAGAGCCTCCAGAGGGACTCGAACCCACGACCTGCTGATTACAAATCAGCTGCTCTAGCCAGCTGAGCTATGGAGGCTTTTACCTACTTTTTTTTCACAAAAAAAGCCCGCTATTTCTAACGGACTGCAAATGTATATATTTATTTTTTTATTCAAAACATTTTTTTTAAAATATTTGTTAGGAATGCGCCCTTAATTTTTCTTTTCGCTTTATAAGCTGTCTTTCTAACGATGATACTGCCATATCGGCTCCTTCCTCAAAAGTTTTGCATTGCTTTTTTACCACAAAACTATCACCAGGAACACTAACCTTTGCTTCAAATATTTTATTCTCCTTGTCACTTGTGTTTTCTACCTTTAAATACACATCAGATTGTATAACTTTATCATAAAACAATTCTAACTTATCCATTCGCTTTTGAATAAAATCCAACAATTTTTTGTCAGCATTAAAATTTACCGATTGCGTGTTTACTTTCATATTACTACTTTTTTTGGTTAGACAATAATAATGAATACTATTTTTTACTTCTTGGGTGCGCTTTTACATGTACTTTTTTCAACTCTGAAATGCTATTATGAGTGTACACTTGAGTCGCAGCTAAACTAGAATGTCCAAGAAGTTCTTTAACAGCATTTAGATCAGCACCTTGGTTTAATAAATGGGTCGCAAAAGAGTGCCGTAATATGTGCGGACTCTTTTTTACTTTAGAAGATGCTTTACTAAAATAATTATTTATTATTCTGTACACAAGCGTTTCATAAATTTTTACTCCTTTTTTAGTCAAAAATAAATGCTCTTTATCTACTATTTTTAGCAGGTCCTCTCTAAATGCTAAATATTCGCGCATGGTTTGTAAGGTAAAATCCAACAAAGGCACAATACGCTCTTTGTTTCTTTTACCTAAAACCTTTAATGTTTTATTATGAAAATTAACATTACTAAGTTTTAAATTAATCAATTCTATCCTACGGATTCCAGTTGAGTAAAATAACACAAGAATTAATTTGTCCCTAAAGCCTTCAAAACTGGAATCAAAAATCAAGTTGTCCAAAACCGTATTAATTTCGGTTTCCGAAAAGGGCACCTGTACTTTCTTCTGCATTTTTAAGGCCCTATGTTTGGCTAAGGGATTTACTTCCAACTCACCTATTTTTAATAGGAATTTACAATAGGTGTTTAGTGAAGAAATTTTTCTGTTTATACTTCTATTTGAGATATTTTTTTCAACCAATGATACTATCCAATTTCTAATTTGACCATAATTAATCTGATTGATATCACTGTAACCAAACTCTATCTCAATAAATTCTGAAAAACATTCAATATCCTTAGTGTATGCCTTTACAGTCAAAGCTGAATAGTTTTTTTCCAACAACAAGTAATCTTTAAAAGGCTTTAGAAAGTTCAAGGTTTGTGTAGTTTGAAGTTTAAAGTTATAAAAAACTAGTTTCTAAAACTAATTCATCATAAAAATTTAGGACAAAAAAAATCCCGCATACAGCGGGATAATATATAATTGTAGTATACGTATACGTTAAATTTCTTCAGCGTCCCTTAAACTTTGAATGTACTGCGCTTTTTGTATTTGTGCCCTACGCTCAACTGAAGGCTTTGTAAATTGCTTGCGTATCTGTAATTGACGCTTAACACCAGTTCTGTCGAACTTACGCTTAAAACGCTTTAACGCTCTATCTATATTTTCTCCTTCTTTAATTGGTATTATTAACATAGTGTCTTAACCTCCTCTCTTTTAGATTTTGTGGATGCAAATATAATTAATAAAAAATAATGAACAATTAAAAGTTTAAGAATTATTTTAATGCTAAATCCTACCCATCTCATTAATTCTTATTTTTTAAACTTAAGTAGCTGGCTTGTACTCTTTTTTGTCAATTACAATCTTAGCTAAAATCTCACGAAGTATTTCTGAAGTACCACCCCCTATAGGCCCCAACCTACTATCTCTCAACAATCGCGCCATTGGATAATTTTCCATATAACCATAACCACCTAAAAATTGGAGGCATTGGTAAATAACCTCGTCGGCCATCTTTGTCGACTTTAATTTGGATATAGTCGCTTCTTTTACAACATACTCTCCTTTATCCAGCCTTGAGGCCACCATATAATTATAGTTTTTACACAGTTCAATATCGGCGTATAAATCAGCTACATTATGACGTAATGCTTGAAATTGATCAATAGTTTTTCCAAAAGCTTTGCGTTCAGACATATATTTTAAGGCATAATCCAAAGCATATTCTGCACGGGCATGGGCATTTATCCCCATAACCAAACGCTCAAGTGAAAAATGTTGTACAATATACCCAAAACCTTTATTTTCTTCACCTAGAATGTTAGTCGCAGGTATTTTTACATTATCAAATGCAATTTCACCAGTATCAGAAGCACGCCAACCCAATTTATCCAACTTTGTAGCAGACACTCCTTTGGTTTCCCTATCGATTACAAACATGCTCAATCCTTTATTGCCCAATTCGGGTTTCGTCTTAGCTGCAACAACTAAATAATCACTATAAACTCCATTGGTGATAAAAGTCTTAGAGCCGTTAATTATATAATAGTCGCCCTCTTTAACAGCTGTAGTTCGCATACCCGCTACGTCACTCCCTCCAAAAGGCTCGGTAATGCACAAGCAGCCTATTTTATCTCCGGTTATACTGGATGTAAGATAATTTTGCTTGATGGTTTTGTTGCCCTGTGCATTGAGATGTGTCATTGCCAAATATACATGCGCCCAAATTGTCGCAGCAAAACCAGCTGAGTTTATTTTTTGAAGTTCCTCCAATAGGATAACCATATAGAATAGGCCCAGATTCAATCCACCATAGGCCTCTGGATAACTAATACCTAAGAAGCCCATATCTCCAAACTTTTTCCAAATAAACCGGTCAATAGTTCCAGTTTTTTCCCAAGATTCAATATGCGGAACAACTTCTTTCTTTAAAAAATCCTGTAGACTCTTTCTAAAGAGGTGATGTTCTTCGGTAAAGTACTTATTCATTTATTCTAATTTTCGAGCGACAAATATAATTTAATTATCTCTAATTTATTTACCGGGAAATCTTTTACTTTTTTCAACTCGTCTAACGACTGAAAGCCATCTCTTAAGGTTCTCGTTTCTATAATCTCTGAAGCCAAATCATAATCGATATGCTGCACTGTAACCAATTGAGCTACAGTTGCAGTTTTTAAATTAATTTTTTCGATGCGTCTTGGTGTTTTAACCGTAAAATGGTTGGTGATACGTTCAATAACCTCTGGGGACAGGCCATAAACATCTTCTAATTGTACATCGGCAATAAAACCACCAACAAACTTATTCCTGAACTTAACAATTCGATCTGAAAGTACCTCACCAACACCATTAACCTTTTGTAATTGTTGTACCGTTGCTATGTTTAAATCCAATTTTTGGGCATAGGTTTTTGACTTGTTACCATAACTCTCATTAATAATATTACTTAGCTTAGGGTTAGTTACCCAATCCGGAAATTTAAAATAAGGAGAAATAGCATCCAATAAAGAATCGGATACTTTGGTAATCTCCTGAAATTGTTTGGCAGAATTAATCCATTGGTCTTGTTTTCTAAAAACCAATAACCGATCTATTTCCTCATTACTCATTCCTAAAGTAGCCCCTTTATAATCGGTTATGTAATTGGGGTTAAAAGGAAATATCCTTGGTTGCTGTAATACTATTTCAGCTTGTCTCAAAGAATCTATTTCTTTAGTATAGGTTTCATAGGCATCTTCATTAAAAGAAACAGCTTCAGAAGGCAAATCAATAAAAACATAACTTACCTGAACTATTACAATAAGTAGTACCAATAAAAAAATCCCATTCCTTTGTTGTTTGGTAAACGTAAAATGGGATTTCATATTTATTTTGGTTAGTTACATATGCTTTGTAAGGTCCTCTGCTCCTTCATCTAAGGCATCATGTTTTATATTGATGGCGTTGTAATATTTTTTAAGCTCCCTACTAATTACCGGCGACAACAGCACCACTCCAATGATATTGGGAACCACCATGGCAAAAATCATAGCATCTGAAAAATCAATCACAGCTCCTAGACTTATGGATGAACCAACTACGACAAAAATCAAAAACAACACCTTGTAGACCAAGTCACTTACTTTACCTTTACCGAACAAATACACCCAACCTTGCATACCATAGTAAGACCACGAAATCATAGTAGAAAAAGCAAATAAAATTACTGCAACTGTTAATACAATCGAGAAATGGGGAATGACACTATCGAAAGCAGTAGCTGTTAGCTCAACACCCTCTTTAATTGGTACACCATACTCCATAAAACTACCGTCAAAGTTAGTTATAACAATCACTAAAGCCGTCATAGTACAAATAACCACAGTATCTACGAAAGGCTCTAATAACGCTACTATACCCTCGCTTGCAGGATATTTTGTTCTTACAGCAGAGTGTGCTATTGCAGCACTACCCACACCAGCCTCATTGGAAAACGCCCCCCTTCTTATACCCTGAATCATAACACCTATTAGCCCTCCTGCGATACCAAGCCCAGAAAACGCACCTTCAAATATTAAACCAAAAGCATCATCTATTAAATTCCAATTTACTCCTAAAATAATTAAAGCAGCCAAAACATAGATTCCTGCCATAAACGGTACGACCTTTTCTGTTACTGAAGCAATTCTCTTTATGCCTCCTATAATTACTATAGCAACAATTACTGCCATAACAATACCAAAATACATTCCTGCGTTAGAACTTTCAAAATCAAATAATTTCACAAACTGAGCCGCTGCCTGGTTAGCCTGAAACATATTTCCACCACCAAAAGAGCCTCCAATTACGAAAATGGCAAATAAAACAGCCAACACTTTACCTAATCCTGTCAGACCCTTTTCCTTGAGTCCTTTGGTTAAATAATACATAGGACCACCGTAAACCGTACCATCTTCACCAACATCCCTATATTTAACCCCTAAGGTACACTCGGCAAACTTAGATGCCATACCCAACAAACCAGCAAGAATCATCCAAAACGTAGCTCCAGGACCACCAATTGATAGTGCTACTGCCACTCCTGCAATATTTCCCAACCCAACGGTCGCCGACAAAGCTGCCGTTAAGGCTTGAAAGTGGGATACTTCGCCATGGGCACTATCGTCCCTTAATGTTTCAATAATATTATGGTCTTCGTTTGGAGTAGGATCTCCATATAGTGTGTCTGCACCATGTTTTTCAATATCCTCATATTTGCCTTGAACAACCCGCAAAGCCGTTCTAAAGCCTGTAATATTTATAAACTTAAAATAGAATGTAAAGAACAGAGCACCACCTATTAATACAATCAATACCCACGGAATTTGATATGCGTCTGAAAATGGAATTTCATAAAAAATAGCCTCAACAAACCAACTCGTGTATTCTTTGAAAGTCTCATCGATCTTTTCAGAAGTCGATTTTTGGGCAAAAATTAAAATTGGCGAAAGTATTGAAAATATGGTAAGGAGATACTTCTTCATAAGAAATTAAAAATTGGTTAGTTTTTGACAATTTTATTTTAAAAGGTAGCAAGATGCTAAAAATTATTTGTTTTTTAAAACATAAGCTGTTAAAATAGAAAAAGCTAATCTATATTATAAACTGCATTTAAAGCTTCTATTTGTTCTGGACGCCCCAAAACAATTATCTTGGAGTTAGGAGCCAACTCCAATTCTGCTTCAGGATTTACAAAATAATCACCATTCTCGTCCTTATAACCAATGACCGTGCAACCTGTCTTTTTTCTTAAATCTAAATCCTTAATGGTTTTACCAGATGTTTTAGTATGCAACTTTTCAACCGCTACTTCCTCTATATTAATATTGTTTTTACCTATGATATTCAAATTATCGACAAATTCCATTAATCCTGGAACAACTACTAACGATGCCATATGATTACCTCCAATATTATCTGGAAGAATCACGTTATTCGCCCCGGCAAACTTCAATTTATCATAAGACGACTCGCTAGATGCCCTGCTAATTATATTGATTTCGTTATTTATTTGCCTAGCTGAGAGGACCACAAACAAATTATCGGCATCATTTGGTAATGCTGAAATAAAATTAGAAGCCCGATCCACACCAGCTTGTATTAATACCTCATCTTCATTAGCATTTCCAATTATATATGGTACTCCATCTATTTGAAGGCGTTCTTCCAGTTCCTTATTTTTTTCAATCACCACAAAAGCTTTTTTATGTGCCATTAGCTTTTTAACGGCCTGCTTCCCATTTCTTCCATAGCCGCAAACCACAACATGGTTTTTATAGCCATCAATTTGTTTTTGCATTCTCCTGTGTTTTAATTCTTCTAAATTATTTTTACTTAAGATATATTCCGTAATAACCGATAAGGCATATCCCACAATTACTATACTAGCCAGTATTAAAAATATTGTAAAAACCTTGGACTCTTCATTTAATGGCACCACTTCTCCAAAACCAACGGTAGTCATGGTTATTACAGTCATATAAAAGGCATCGACCCATGAATAACCAGATATTACAACATAGCCTACTACACCAATTAACATGATAACACATAACAAAAATAAAGCTGTGTATATTTTGGTTCTAAAAAAACGGATTAGGTGATTAGTCATATAATTATAAATCGAAAACTGATGAGCGTTTCGTATAAATTAAATCTTTAATGCGTATCCAAAATGCTAAAAACAAATATAATGCAAAACCAAAACCTAAAGTCACGAAGGTTAGGTACATAAACGACGTACGCACTACCTTAGCTCTAATACCCAATCGATCTGCAATACGCTGGCATACATAATAGCCATGCTTTTGAAAAAAAAGTAATGGTTTATAAACATTCATGTCGCAATTTAGTATTTCCTTTTTTAGTTTAAAAGTTAATTTCTAAAGAAGTTAATGGTTAATTGATATTAACCATAATATTTATAATCTTACATTATTTGTGCAAAAGCTTATTTCCTATAGCACATTGCAAACATCTGTTTTTGCTGCAATATTCTGTTTTTAACTGAACCAAAGCTTGCGAATGTAAGGCTGATGTTACTATTGGGTTTAACTTTTGAAAGGCTTCTACAATGCTATTCTGTTCAGATTTGATTTCTGAAATGAGTTTTAATATTTCATCATCTACTGGATTTCCCTGTTGTTTGGCATAACAATATTTTAAAGGTATTATGGTGTTGATAAGCAATAAATCGACAAAAGCTTTTGAAATAGTTTTAATTGATGGTTTAGATTCTCTTTGAAAGGTGTAATGGCTTTGCCAATAGGTTGAAGTTGCAACCTTTAACAATTTATAAAACTCATTCAATGTTGTTGATTTGATAATTTTTGAAAACAAATTTTGATGCAAATGGTACAGATTAGCCAACTGTGATAAGCGTATAGTTGGAAAACTTGAGGGTCTTAACCTAAAAAACTGCAAAGGCAGCACTTTTGAGTTCTCTAATTTAAATTTCTGCCTAAGAAACTCATAGTCCTTCACTAAGATATTATAATAACCATTTTCTATAGTATCCAATAATAAACCTGACTGACCAAAAAATAAGGCTTCTAGATTTTGCTGGTTGGATTGAATTTTTCTAACTATTGAAAAATCTGTTGCGTTTGCCATACTAAAGAAAGCTTCACCATTGACCTTTAAACCAAAATTCTTAGACAAAAGTTTAAACAATACAGCTTCCCAATCATTTTTTGAAGTTTCTAACAGCGATTCAATAGTTAATGCTTTTCGTTCCAAACGTTCAAAATAAAGACGTTCCAGCCAATTGCTCAATAAAAAACTATCTATACTATGGAAATCATTTTCACAGTTAATCCAACTATTTTTCGTAGCAAATAATGCTTTGTAATTACCCAATACATTTGTCCGAATATAATCTTTAAGCTGTAATGTTGGTATAGTGGTATTATCACTTCTAAAGACTTCCGTATCATGCTCCCATACCACATGCAAGATAACATTATCATAAGTTTTGTCCTTTTCGTGATTGTGTAAAAACCAATCTGCCGATTTTACATGCATTTCTACGTTGCCCGCCCAAAGCTGTTCACCAATTTGTAACTGGGCATTAAAAAAGTCGGGGCCTGCATTACAGTTATGTTGCCCAACTGACTTAACTACAATTACTTCGCCTTGAACAGTTTTTAATCTATGAAGGTCAATTTTTTTATATTTCCAGAGGTAATGTAAAAAGTCTTCTTGCATATTAGAAAGATAAAACTTACTCTAAAACTAACAAATTCTAAATCCATATTATTAAACAAATTGATAAATTTGCACAAAATTCCACTATGGAACAACTTACTTTAACAACACCTGCACTATTATTTTCAGCTATTTCTTTAATCATGCTGGCTTACACCAATAGGTTTTTGGCTTATGCTGCTGTTGTTAGGGACCTCCATGATAAGTACCAAAAGAAAAAAAATAAAGTATTTATAAAACAAATAGAGAATATTAAGAAGCGGCTTTACTTAACCCGTTCCATGCAAATTTTTGGCATTACCAGTTTATTGCTTTGCGTGCTCACCATGTTTTTAATTTACATTCAACAACACACCATAGCCATTTGGGTATTTGGTTTGGCTTTGCTTTTACTCATTTTATCCTTAGCACTCTTGATTGTAGAAATACAGATTTCTGTAAAAGCACTCGAACACCACATAAGTGATATTGAGAATAATGGAGCTGATAATCTTTAGTCTAACTAAATCTTTATTATTTCAAACTGGCCAAACTGGCCTTTAGGGTTTCTATTTTAGCCAAAGCATCAGCCTCTTTTTTCTTCTCCATTGCCACCACCTGTTCAGGTGCATTATTAACAAAACGATCGTTAGACAGTTTCTTTTTTACCGACTTCAAAAAACCTTCAATATAGTTTAGTTCCTCTGTAAGCCTTTTAATTTCCTCTTCCCTATTAACGTTATCCAATGAAACAGGAACAAAGTATTCATTAGACTTTACTCGGTAACTCATTGCGCCGTATAAACCATCTCCTGAATAAGATAGGTTTTCCACATTTCCTAATTTTTTGATGACCGCATCAAAACTTTTTGAAACACCTTCATTATTTATCACAATCAAATCTATTGCATCTTTGAATGGTATATTTTTATCTTTACGAATAGTCCTAATTCCAGAAACCACTTCAGAAGCAAAATCAAATTGATATATAAGTTCTTTATCTGATGCTTCAACATTAGGATATTTGGCAATAATTAAAGCCTCTTTTGGTGTGCGCACTTTCATGGTTTGCCATATTTCTTCAGTAATAAAAGGCATAAACGGATGCAATACTTTTAAATTATCCTCAAAAACAGCAAGAAGCTCATGGTATGTTTTGGCATCTATGGGCTGTTCAAAAGCCGGCTTTACAATTTCCAATAACCAACCACAAAAATCATCATAGATCAATTTATAAATTGCCATTAAAGCATCACTCAAACGGTACTTACTGTAATGATCTTCAATTTCAGTCAAAGTTTGATTAAACTTAGCTTTGTACCAGTCTAAAGCTATTTTGCTCGATTGGGGCTGATCTATAGTTTCTGAAACCTCCCATAGTGTTGTTAAATAAAAGGCACTCCATACTTTATTACCCAATCCTCTACCTTGTTGGCAAAGGGCTATATCGAATAACAAATCGTTACCCGCTGCAGAACTCAGCAACAACCCAACACGAACACCGTCTGCACCATAATCTTCAATAAGTTTTAGGGCATCTGGTGAATTACCCAATGACTTAGACATTTTTCGGCGTTGCTTATCGCGCACTAAACCTGTTAAATAAACATTTTTAAACGGACGTTCTCCTTTGTATTCATAACCAGCAATAATCATACGGGCAACCCAGAAAAATAAAATATCGGGCCCCGTCACCAAATCGTTGGTAGGATAATAATACTTTATATCTTCGTTTTCAGGATTCCTAATCCCATCGAAAACACTCATGGGCCACAACCAAGACGAAAACCAAGTATCCAAGGCATCTTCATCTTGCCTTAAGTCACTGGTTGTTAATTGTTGGTTATTGGTTTTTTGTTTGGCAAGTTCTAAAGCTTCTTCCATGGTTTCAGCCACCACAAAATCATCTTTTCCATCACCATAGTAATAGGCCGGGATTTGTTGTCCCCACCATAACTGTCGTGATATATTCCAATCACGTATATTCTCCATCCAATGACGATAAGTATTTTCAAATTTTCTTGGGAACAACTTTACCTCCCTATCGTCTCCTAAAACAGCATCTAAAGCTGGCTTAGCGAGTTCTTCCATTTTCAAAAACCATTGATCTGATAATCTAGGCTCTATAACACATTTGGTCCTTTCGGAAGTCCCCACTTTATTGGTATATTGTTCAACTTTTACCAAATAGCCTTTGTCTTCCAGCTCCTTTGCAATTTCCTTTCGTACCACAAAGCGATCTTTTCCTTCGTAATGCAACCCAAAGGAATTTAATGTGGCATCGGCATTAAATATATCGATAACGTCTAAATTGTGCTTATCCCCTAAAGCCTTATCATTTTCATCGTGTGCTGGTGTGACTTTTAAACAGCCCGTACCAAACTCAACATCAACATAATCGTCTTCAATTATCGGTATTTCCCTTTCACACAAAGGCACTATGGCCTTTTTCCCTTTTAAATGGATGAAACGTTCATCATTTGGATTAATACAAATCGCAGTATCACCTAAAATGGTTTCTGGGCGAGTGGTGGCTATGGTCACTTTTTCATCAGACCCTACTATATCATACTTTAAGTAATATAAGTTGCCTTGACGTTCCTCATAAATCACTTCTTCGTCCGATAAAGTCGTTTTTGCTTCTGGATCCCAATTCACCATCCGATACCCCCTGTATATCAAACCTTTATTATATAAGTCTACAAAAACCTTAATAACAGACTCAGACAAAGCGGGATCCATGGTAAAGGCTGTTCTATCCCAATCACAGGATGCGCCAAGTTTTTTTAATTGTTCTAAAATAATACCTCCATACTCATGTTTCCATTCCCAAGCATATTTTAAAAACTCATCGCGTGTTAAGTCATTTTTATTGATGCCTTGCTCCTTTAGCCTAGCAACTACTTTTGCCTCAGTAGCAATAGAAGCATGGTCTGTTCCGGGCACCCAGCAGGCATTTTTACCTTGTAATCGTGCACGACGTATTAATACGTCCTGTATGGTATTGTTAAGCATGTGCCCCATATGCAACACACCAGTAACATTTGGAGGAGGTATTACAATGGTATAAGGTTCTCTTTCGTCTGGTGTAGAATGAAAATAATTATGTTTCATCCAGTAATCGTACCACTTACCTTCTACTTGGCTTGCATCATATTTTGATGGAATTTGCATACTTTGGAATAGTTTTTGACAATTAGAGTGCAAAAGTACTTATATTTCTTTAGCTGTGAAACCAATAGGTTTACAAAAAACAGTGCAAAACAACAGAAGCATGGTACATTTCACTAAGTTGAATATGTTAATACTTGTGCAGTATGTCTAATATTTTTGTTGTTTGAAGAAAAAGTAAGTATGTTTGACTTGGTTTATGAAGCTAAAGCATTTAAAAATGCTTAATTGAATGTTGAATTAATTAACTAAAAAATTATAAAGATGAAACAATTAATTACTATGTTATGTATTGGTTTATTGAGTTTTTCAATGAATGCTCAAGCTAAAATTGAGTTTAAAAGCGATACTATTGATTATGGAACTATTGAAAAAGGTTCTGATGGTGTTCGTGTTTTTGAATTTACCAATACAGGCGATGAACCTTTAATTATATCACAAGTAAAATCCAGCTGTGGCTGTACTATTCCTAAAAAACCAAAAGACCCTATTTTACCTGGAAAAACTGGAGAAATTGAAGTGAAATACGACACCAACAGAGTGAACCCTATTAGAAAGACCATCACAGTTATTTCTAATGCTGAAACCCCTACCGTAGCCTTAAAAATAAAAGGATTAGTAGTCGATTCGAGCAAGGAAAGCGTCTTGGAAAAGAAAGATAAAAGTATTGTACAGCAGTAAATAAATTGTTTACTTGCAACAAAAAGCCCGAACAGCTCACTGTTCGGGTTTTTTGTTGGGAAACAGTATAATAAAGCCTCATTAATCAGAAAATACGTCTTCTAAAATAAACGAAAATCCCATAACCAAACCATTCCTATCAATTTTTAACCTAATACGTTTTCCTATGTCATCATAAAATATATGTGTCAAATCCTGCAAACTGTGTTGATGCGCTTGTTTTCCATTAATAGATAAAATAATATCACCAAGCTTGAGACCTGCCTTATCAGCAGGGGAATCACGCCTTAATTCAACAATTTTAAAAGCTGGTTTTAATAACAGCTTATATTCATTATTCAACACAATTTTAGTACCGTTTAACTCTTGATTATTTGAATTTGCTATAGTATTACTGTCATTATTTTTCTCCTTTACTAACCTAACTCCATCATGGGCCAACTCTATACCGCTTTTATTATACGTAAATTTACTATTAAAATTACTATTCTTTTTTAAAGTTATAATGCCCCGTTGATAGTCCACTATAATATTAAATCGCTTGAGGACATTTCCCGAAATGCTTCCATTTCTATTTTTAAAACGCCTTGCATAAAAAATTGACAATGAATCCGGAAATGCCACATTTACATCCTTCAAGCTAAAACCTTTAAGAGAAAAAGCATCTAATCTAGAACGTTTTCCATAAACACTACCACTTAAACCAAGTCCCAAAAAATCATTGAAAAATTTATTACTGGATTTTATACCTAAAGCTTCATTTTCAAACAACCACAAGGCATCACTTCCGCCAGAATCAAGTAAAAGCTTAACGGGGATATTTTTGTTATTAATACTTACCGATGCATTAATGTAAGGCTTATTATTATAGAACTCCAAATAAAATCGCTCACATGTCTTACAGTTTTTATACCTGTAATGATCTGGTTCTGTAAGCTTAAGAAATTTATGGGTATAATTAATTTCCACAACCAAATCCTTAAATAAATCAAATCCAATAATACCATGGACCGGAATCCCCAATCTGGGAGCAAAATTTAAATTTGAATCATATACTGCGTAAAGGTCCTGATTTAATTTAATAGCATCTCCTATTCTAAAAACATTATTGGTAGACTTTAATGCTTCAACCGTCTCCCCATCTCCCAAACCACGTAATTGTATAAGCTCAGTATCTTTAATCTTCAGGGAATCGGAAATATTTAATATGTTAAAGATTATAGGTTTGCTAACGCCTGTATCTAATAAAAAAGAAAGCTCTACACCGTTTATTTCTACTGGAAAAACTATAAGGTTATTGATAAACTTAAACCTAACCTTATCTGATTTGTTTTTATTTTGTACAGTAAACTTCCCTTGAGAAAAAGCTGTATTAGTAAAACAAAAGATCAGTAAAATAAAACTTAAAACTCTATGCATTGATAGAAACAAATTTATTCATTCAATTTACGAATCTTTAAAATAGAGACATTATTTAAACCCATTTTTTAAAAAAACTTTAAGATAATTTTCCCAAATTTGCAATCTCAAATTAAATTTTACTAAAATGCCAAATATATCAAAGAAGGGGGGGGCTATGCCAGAATCACCCATACGAAAACTGGTTCCTTACGCAGAACAAGCTATTAAGGACGGAAAAACCATTTATCATTTAAATATTGGCCAACCCGATATAAAAACGCCTCAAATTGCACTCGATGCCGTGAAGAACCTATCATTGGACATACTCGCTTATTCACGATCAGAAGGCTCAGAGACCTACCGCATTAAAATTGCCAACTATTATGAAAAAAATAATATAGAAGTTACCCACGATGATATTATAGTGACTACAGGTGGAAGTGAAGCTCTATTATTTGCTTTTGGTTCCATTATGGATGCCGATGATGAAGTGATTATCCCAGAACCGTTTTATGCCAACTACAATGGGTTTTCAACAGCTTCAGGGATTAATATTGTACCTGTAATTTCTAAGATTGAAGACAACTTTGCCTTACCACCTATTGAGGAATTTGAGAAACTTATCACCTCAAAGACCAAAGCTATTCTAATATGTAACCCAGGAAATCCAACGGGCTATTTATATTCTCAGGAAGAAATACAAAAATTAGCTAGCTTGGTTAAAAAACACGATTTGTTTTTAATAGCTGATGAAGTTTACCGGGAGTTTGCCTACGATGGGCACAAGCACTACTCAGTTATGCAAGAACCAGGTATTGAAGACCACGCCATTATGATAGACTCAGTATCTAAGCGTTACAGTATGTGTGGGGCTCGTGTAGGTTGTTTGGTTTCAAAAAATAAAACCATCATACAAACGGCATTAAAATTTGCACAGGCACGTTTAAGTCCCCCTACATTTGCTCAAATAGCAAGCGAGGCTGCACTGGAAACCCCTCAAAGTTATTTTGATGCCGTTATAGAAGAGTATGTAGGCCGCCGCAATACCTTAATTAATGAATTAGAAAAAATTGAAGGTGTTAAAGTTGCTAAGCCCAATGGTGCCTTTTACTGTGTAGTCGAACTGCCAATAAAAAATGCCGATCATTTTGCGCAATGGCTATTAGAGGATTTTAACATTAATGGTGAAACGGTTATGGTTGCTCCTGCTGCTGGCTTTTACTCTACACCTAATGTTGGCTTAAACCAAATACGAATTGCATACGTACTTAATAAGGAAAGTTTAATAAAAGCAGTTAATATTATAAAAGAGGCTTTAAAGATTTACAACAATTAGTGTTCATTCAAGACAACATATCCTTAAAACCTTATAACACATTTGGCATTGATGCTATTGCTAAACATTTTGTTTCCGTATCTAGCATTGACGAATTAAAGTCTGTTTTATCACAAAAAAAATATCCAAACAAAATTATTTTGGGAGGGGGTAGCAATATGTTGCTCACAAAAAACCAAGACGCACTTGTAATTCACCTCAACATAAAAGGCATTGATATTATTTCAGAAAATGAAGACAATGTTTTAATTAAAGCCTATGCAGGCGAAAACTGGCATGAATTTGTACTTTGGTGCCTAAACAAAGGGTATGGCGGTATTGAAAATTTGTCACTCATACCAGGTAATGTAGGCACTGCCCCCATTCAAAACATAGGAGCCTATGGTGTTGAACTTAAAGACGTTTTTGTGTCCTGTGAGGCTTTATCAGTTGCAAACAAAACTCTAAAGACCTTTTCTAAAGAAGATTGTAACTTTGGTTATAGAAATTCCATATTTAAACAGCAATCCAAGGGCAAATATGTTATTACCAGTGTTACATTTAGGCTAACCAAAAAAAACCACGAGTTGCACATTAACTATGGTGCCATTGCTTCGCAACTTGAAACCCTGAACGTAAATAACCCGACCATAAAAGACATTTCCCGAGTAGTTATTGCTATTAGGGAAAGTAAATTACCTAATCCAAAAGAGATTGGCAATAGTGGCAGTTTTTTTAAAAATCCTATTATATCAAAATCACATTACAATAAGTTGTTAAAAAGCTTTGACCTTATTCCATGCTATCCTGTTTCTGAAGATGAAATAAAAGTCCCAGCCGGTTGGCTTATTGAAAAAGCTGGATTTAAGGGTAAACGATTTAATGATTATGGCGTTCATAATAAACAGGCTTTGGTGTTGGTCAATTATGGCAATGCAAAAGGTGAAGATATATTGAAACTTTCCAGGTTAATTCAAAAAACTATTAAAAGATTATTTAATATAACCCTAGAAGCTGAAGTAAATATTCTATAAAGTATTAAAAGAAATTTCTACATTTGATATAATCCAGTATTAAGCAGTTAATACTTTTAAATTAACAAAAGATTGATTTCAGAAATAGAAAAAGAAATAGTTTCATTACTTAGAAACGGTGATAAAAAGGCCATAACACTGCTTTATAACAATTATGCTGATGCACTTTACGGTGTTATTAAAAAAATAATTATTGATGACGAAATTGCTCAAGATGTCTTACAAGAAAGCTTTGTTAAGATATGGCGTTATGCAAAAAAATATGATGCCTCTAAAGCTAAACTTTTTACCTGGTTATATAGAATTGCATATAACACGGCCATAGACAAAGTACGGTCCTTAAAAAATAAAACCGAAAAGGAAGTCCAAATAGAAGTTTCATCCGTATATAAGATTACATCGAACACGTTAAACCAAGACGTATTAGATATTAAGAAGCATTTAAAAACTATAGACGAAAAATATCAAATTGTAATAAACGCTCTCTTTTTTGAGGGCATGACACAACAAGAAGCTAGTGACGAATTAGACATTCCACTAGGTACTATAAAATCGAGATTAAAAATTGGATTGCGTGAACTGAAAAAAATTTACGATCCGCAATAAAAATTGTCATGGATGAAAAAATAAATACTTTTTTAGATTCTGGACTTTTAGAAAAATATCTAATTGGCACAACTACTATTGCTGAAACAGAACAGGTCGAGACATATATCTCAAAATATCCAGAAGTGCAAAATGCTTACAATACAATGCAATTTAACCTAGAAGTTATTGCTAAAAGTAATGCAATTGAAGCTCCAAAAGACATCTTAAAAGCTGTTTTAGATGAACTAGATGACACTCCAGTTGTAAACATAAGCACCTTTCAAAAATATAAATCTTGGTATAAAATAGGTGTAGCAGCCTGTGTAGCCTCTATTATTTTTGCTGGCACCAGTTTTTTGTTCTTCAAGCAAAACCAAAAACTTAGTAACTACAATCACTTACTAAGTGAAGAAAACCAAACGGTAGTTGATGAACTTTTTGATTTACGTAGTGACATAGAGGAAAACAATGCGAAATTAGACGCCGTAATGCAACAGTTTGTAAAACTTAATGACCCCGAAACCTATAAATATATTATTCAAGGCAATAATCGTGCGAGCAAATTAAAAACTGTTGCCTACATTAATCCAAGAGAAAAAACATCTATGATTGATGTGGTTTCATTACCAGAATTACCTGAAGAACAATGTTTCCAAATATGGGCTGAATTACAAGGTAAAATGGTAAGTTTAGGTATTTTAACAGAAGAGGACCGACAGTTAAGAGCAATACCTTATACCGAAGATGCTTTAGCTCTTAACATTACCATAGAACCAAAGGGTGGTAATTCCATAGCATCATTAGATAATTCGGTTGCTCACATAAGCTTACAATAGAAAAAGAAATATTATATTAATTAAGCCTCAATTTGAAATTGAGGCTTTTTAATTTTATAAAACTACCTATCTTTGTACAAATTATTTATCACAGATGAAACTTCTTTTAATAACGTTTATATTATTAGGCTTGGGCTTAGCTGGAATTGCCATAAAAATTTGGGCAAAAAAAGATGGTAAGTTTGCTGGCACCTGTGCCAGTCAAAACCCAATGCTTAACAAAGAGGGTGAAACTTGTGGCTTTTGTGGAAGAACTCCAGACCAATACAGTGAATGTAACGAACCTCAACATTCCTAATTAGTTCATGCAAATTCTTGACATTCTACTCTACATTTTTATTATTGTAGCATGTATCCAAGTTACTATTTATCTATTTATTTATGGTAGGTTTTCGTTTTCAAAACCCACCAAAACAAATTTAAACAGAACACCTGTTTCGGTTATTGTTTGTGCAAAAAATGAAGCAGAAAATTTAGAGCAGTTTTTACCAGCTATCATTCAACAAAACTATCCCGAATTTGAACTTGTTTTAATTAATGACGCTTCGCATGACGACAGTTTGGAAATCATGCAAAAGTTTGCCGAAAAACACAACAATATCAAAATCGTAAATGTTAAACCTATTGAAGCGTTTTGGGGTAATAAAAAATATGCTTTAACACTTGGTATCAAAGCTTCAAAACATAATTTACTTTTATTTACCGATGCTGATTGTAAGCCCGTATCCAAATATTGGATTAGTGAAATGGTTGGACATTTCAATAGCCAAAAGTCAATAGTATTAGGATTTGGGGGCCATACAAGAATTAAAAACTCTTTTTTAAACAAACTTATAAGGTTTGAAACCTTAACAACCGCACTTCGGTATTTTTCATTTACTAAAATAGGTATGCCCTACATGGGTGTTGGCAGAAATTTAGCCTATAAAAAAAATCTGTTTTTTAAAGTCAATGGCTTTATGGATCACATGCGCATTAAATCGGGCGATGATGATCTATTTATCAATCAAGTAGCCACATCTAAAAATGTTTCCATTTGTTTCAATAAAAACAGTTTCACAACCTCACCTGCTAAAACTAACTTTAAAGAGTGGTTTTTACAAAAAAAACGCCATATATCTACTGCTAGACATTATAAATTAAAGCATAAATTATCTTTGGCATTAATTTACATTATACAACTTGTTTTTTGGATATTGACTTTGATACTATTGTTTACTACACACCAATGGCTTTTGGTTATTATTTTTTTAAGTTTTAGACTAATGGCACAATATATAATAGTTGGTGTAGCTTCTAAAAAATTAAACAGTAAAGACCTAATAGTATTAATTCCTTTTTTAGAAATTTTCTTAATTAGCATACAATTATTTATATTTATAAACAATCTTGTTTCAAAGCCTAATCATTGGAAATAAAAGAAGCCATTAAACGCGCCAAAAAGAACGACCAAAAAGCATTCAATTTTTTACTAGACTTATATTGGGATGATGTATATGGCTTTCAATTAAAACGTATACAAAACGAAAATGATGCAGAAGATATTACCATTCAAACATTTTCTAAAGCATTTGATAGGATTGATACTTTTGATGAATCCTACAAATTTAAAACTTGGCTAATCACTATATCAAAAAATATCCATATCGATTTATTAAGAAAAGAAGAAAAATCGATATCAAAAATCATTTCCCGTGATGATGACAAAGCCTATAGAGTTTTAGATGAATCACCTTCTCCCGAAGATAAAATTATTACCGAACAGCATTTGGCCAAATTGCTGTTGGACATAAAAAAGCTAAAGCCTCATTATCAAAAAATTATTAACTTAAGGTATTTTCAGGAATTGAGTTATAAAGAAATATCCATGGAATTAGGGGAACCTATAAACAATGTTAAGGTAAAACTCTTAAGGGCAAAAAAATTACTGGCAGACATAATAAAAAAGCAAAAGAGAAGCTCAACATAACACAAATGGAAGCTTTTACCCATAAGACACTTTCTAACTTTAGGCACACCAAACCATTCAAGATTAACACAATACTTTGTATCTTTGTGCCTTATTTAATAGCATGAATACAGAAACCGTTTCAAACATCTTACCAAAAGAAAGAGTACCAAAACCAAAGTGGCTCCGTGTAAAATTACCAACAGGAAAAAAATACACTGAATTAAGGGGTTTAGTTGATAAATATAACTTAAACACTATTTGTACATCGGGTAGTTGTCCGAACATGGGTGAGTGCTGGGGAGAAGGCACGGCAACCTTCATGATCCTAGGAAACATTTGTACCCGTTCCTGTGGCTTTTGTGGCGTTAAAACAGGAAGACCAGAAAGCATAGATTGGGATGAACCTGAAAAGGTGGCGCGCTCCATTAAAATCATGAACATAAAACATGCCGTACTTACCAGTGTAGACCGAGATGATCTTAAGGATATGGGAAGCATCATGTGGGCAGAAACCGTGAAAGCAGTGCGTAGGATGAACCCAAAAACCACCCTTGAAACACTTATCCCAGATTTTCAAGGTATAGAACAGCATATTGATAGGATTATTGATGTAGCTCCGGAAGTTGTGTCTCATAATATTGAAACGGTGCGTCGCTTAACACGCGAAGTACGCATACAAGCAAAATATGATAGAAGCCTCGGTGTTTTAAAATATTTAAAACAACAAGGGCAACGCCGAACGAAATCGGGAATCATGCTAGGACTTGGAGAAACTAGAGAGGAAGTAATAGAGACCTTGCACGATTTAAAATCTAATGAGGTAGATGTTATAACTATTGGGCAGTACTTACAACCTAGTAAAAAACATTTACCAGTAAAACAGTTTATAAGCCCTGAACAGTTTGACGAGTACAAACAAATTGCCTTAGGACTTGGTTTTAGGCATGTAGAAAGTAGTGCTTTGGTACGTTCTTCCTACCATGCACAAAAACACATTCATTAGACTATGACACATGTTGCCATTAATGGCTTTGGCCGAATAGGCCGACGTATTTTTAGATTACTTCAAAATCATAAATACATTAAGGTTGTTGCCATTAACGATTTATCCGATAGCAAAACCTTAAGCCACTTACTTAAATACGATAGCATACATGGCATTTTCCCTGCTGAAATTAAACATAGCACTAATTCTATTATAGTAGACCATGAATCCATCCCGCTCTTAAATAAAAATCATCCAAAACAAATAGATTGGGAGCCTTTTAATGTTGATTTTGTTATAGAATCTACAGGAAAATTTAAATCTACCCCTGATTTAGATTACCATTTAATCAATGGTGCAAAATGTGTTATTTTAAGTGTACCTCCACTAGACAGCGACATTAAAACTATTGTAATGGGTGTTAATGATAGTATTATAGATGGAACAGAAACCATTATTTCAAATGCCTCGTGCACAACAAACAATGCCGCACCTATGATAGATGTAATCAACAAACTATGTGGTATTGATCAAGCTTATATTACTACAGTACACTCTTATACCACAGACCAAAGCCTTCACGACCAACCACATCGCGACTTAAGACGTGCCAGAGCTGCTGGACAATCAATAGTTCCCACAACAACAGGTGCAGCTAAAGCTCTTACTAAAATTTTCCCCGAACTTTCTAATGTTATTGGCGGATGTGGCATTAGGGTTCCCGTAATAAATGGTTCCTTAACCGATATTACGTTTAATGTACAACAAACGGTTTCAATCAACCAAATAAACGCTGCTTTTAAAACAGCTTCAAATAATCATTTCAAAAATATTATCCAATATACTGAAGACCCCATTGTTTCTATTGATATTATTGGAAATACACATTCCTGTATTTTCGATTCGTTAATGACCTCGGTAATTGGAAACATGGTAAAAATTATTGGCTGGTATGATAATGAAACAGGTTATTCTCAAAGAATAATTGATTTATTATGCAATTTATCGGAAAAAAAGTGTGTTTTGTCGGTAAAATAATTATATTTGTCGGTAAGATTATTTTATAATGCCCCATATAAAACTTTACATACCTGTATTTTTAATATGCTTTGGTCTACTGTCCTTTGCGCAAAACTCAATAGAAGAGGATCCAGAAATCATTCAGAATCGCATTGATTACCATATCCAGGGGTCTATAAACGATATTGAAAACTTCGATTATTTTGAAGCACAAAAAAAACTTGACATTGCTCTAAAATTAGCTACTGATGCCAATAATCAATCCCGTTTAGGAATCATTTATGCTGCTATAGGAAAGTTACAATTAATTGTAGAAGAAGAGGACAAGGCCATTAAGTCCATTAACCAAGCTATTAGAATTCAACGACTAAATAATGATAATATCAATCTTGGAGATTCCCATAAAATCTTTGGCGATATTTATTTAAAAAAACAAGAATACAATCTTGCTTTAGAACAATATAGAGCAGCGAAATCTAAATTTGAAGAAGAAGAGCTAAATGAAAAGTTAGCAGAAATATTACTTTACGAAGGCATTACTTACATAAAACTAAAAAATTACAAAAACGCCATAACACACCTAGATCAATCCATCTACCTATCAAAAAATTCAAACCAATCCCAAATCCAAAGCAAAGGATTAGTTAACCTTAGTGAAGTGTATCTTGTACAAGGTAACACCAGACGAGCTTCAACTTTAGTAAATGAAAGTTTAAAGCTAGCAAAACTATACAACTATACTAGTGTTTTAAATGATTGTTATTTGATTTTGAGTGATATAAGTAGAAAGTTAGATGACTATAAGACGTCCTACAGCTATCTTAAAAGTCATATAAAACTATCTGACTCATTAAGATCTTTACAGCTCGAAAACCTTTCTCCAGAAAAACGTATTGAATATTTAATGGCAGATACCACTGAAGAATTGAAAAAAGCAAACGAAGATATAAAGGAAGCCGAAAACAAAAATCACATGGTAAACCTTATATCAATACTAAGTGTTGCCTTAATTACTATTTTGTCCCTGTTAACTTTGTCATTATACAAAAACAACAATATCAGATTAAAGACCAATAACATGCTCCATAAAAAAAACAGTGAGCTTATTATTGCTAAAGAAAAGGCCGAGTTGGCCTCTAAGACCAAGGCCAATTTTCTGTCAACCGTGACGCACGAGTTACGCACACCATTATATGCTGTAACTGGACTGAGCAATATGTTATTGGACGAAGATCCTAAACCTGAACAAATCCAACACTTAAAATCACTAAAATTTTCAGGAGATTATTTGCTTACTTTTATTAACGACATTCTTCAACTCAATAAAATAGAGGCCAATAAGGTAAATATAGAACCCGAACCGTTTAACTTAAAAAACAAAATAAGCAATATTGTTATGGCCTTAAACAATTCGGCATTGGATAACAATATTAAAATACATTTTGATTACCCTAAAGATTTACCTAAAAACTTTATTGCAGATCAAATTAAGATATCACAAATCTTAATCAATCTTATTGGCAACTCCATTAAGTTTACAAAAGATGGTGATATTTGGATAAGGGTTTATAAAATTGAACAGCAAAACAATACTTACACCCTAAGGTTTGAGGTTGAAGATAATGGTATAGGTATTAGCAAAGAAAAACAGGACAATATGTTTGAAAGCTTCTCCCAAGGATCAATTCAAATTAATAGAAAATATGGTGGTACTGGCTTAGGGCTTTCTATTGTTAAAGGGTTGATAGACATACTCAATGGTAAAATATATCTTACTAGTGAATTGGGTAAAGGCACAACCTTCTATTTCGAAATTCCACTGGAATATACAGAACAAGGTGAAATTAAGGAAACAAAACAATCGTATTTTTCTGAAGAAACAAATGAAGTTGATTTAACAAAAGTTAAAATATTGGTAGTCGAGGACAACAAAATCAACCAAATGATCACCAAAAAGATTCTAACTAAAATGAATCTAAAATGCGATATTGTAGACAATGGTGAAGATGCGGTAGATAAGATTAAAACCAATAATTACGATATTGTGTTAATGGATATTCACATGCCCGGCATTAGTGGTATTGAAGCGACCAAAATTGTTAGAACATTTGATAAAGAATTAACCATTTTTGCACTAACTGCCGTAACTATCGAGGATAGAATGCAAGAGTTTGATGAAGCTGGATTTACCGATATAATCCCTAAACCTTTTAAACAGGAAGAGTTTGAAAAGAAACTATTCAATGCTCTTAACAAAAAGAAAAAATCTGCCTAATAACTTTTTACAAAACTTCTCAAAAGGTTATCAAACACTTTTGCATTTTCTATTTTAATTTCTATTGGCAAGTAATACAACTTACCCCTTAAAACATTGTACTTTTTCAATCTTACAAAATCCTTTTCTGTAGCTAAAATAATTGTTTCTACTTTAAGCTTTTCAATATCCTGAACAGAAAAATTATGATGGTCCTTAAAGCTTAAATGCTCAAAACGAAGCCCTTTGTTTTTTAGAAATTCAACCAACGGTGTTGGATTAGCAATACCTGTTACCAAAGTAAAATGCTGCAAAGCATCAATTTTAATGGTCTTTACTAAAGATTTTGCTTCATCAGCATACTGAATATAACTAAAAAATACCTGTTGATTACCCTTTGGGTTAATCTGCCTCAAAACAGTTTTTTTTTCAAGATTACTTAACTGCATCGGACACTTTGTAACTACGATAATATCAGCTCGGTTGGCCCCTGTTTTAGGTTCTCTTAAATTTCCAGACGGCAACATAAAATCATGAGTATACAAATTATCGTAAGTAGTAAGCAAAATATTTAAGCCCGCCTTTACCTTTCTATGCTGAAAAGCATCATCTAACAAAATAAGTTCTGGCTTTTCGGGCAATGACCTTAACTGCTCAATACCATTAATTCGATTGGCATCAACCGCTACCTGTATATTTCCTTTAAACTTATTATAAAACTGAAAAGGTTCATCCCCTAGACTTTCAGCATCAGCATTTTCATTAGCCAAGAGAAACCCTTTCGTTTTTCGGCCATAACCCCTACTAAGCGTTGCTACTTTGTAGTCTTCCCTAAACAAACGGATTAAATATTCAATCATGGGGGTCTTACCGGTCCCTCCAACACTTAAATTCCCAACACAAATTACTGGAAAATTAAATGACCTAGAGGTCTTTAACCCTAAATCGTATAATTTGTTTCTTACACTGGTCACCAAATAATAAATGGGGACTACAGGAAATACTATCTTCCGCAATAAGTTCATAATAGCAAAGTAAATATTTTATATTTGTTTAATAATCAATAAATGAAAATAATATGCTTATTCAAGATGTCATTAATCATTTAGAATCGTTGGCTCCTCTAAATTATGCTGAGGATTTTGACAATGTAGGTCTTTTAGTTGGAGACAAAAAGGCTAAATTAAAAGGCATATTAGTGACCTTGGACACTCTTGAAGCGGTTATCGACGAAGCTATCGAAAACAACTGCAATCTAGTAGTAAGCTTCCATCCTATTATCTTTAAAGGTCTAAAAAAACTTAACGGAAAAACATATGTTGAACGTGTTGTTATGAAAGCCATAAAGCATGATATTGCGATTTATAGCATGCATACGGCTTTAGATAATTCATTATTAGGCGTAAACGACATGATATGCAACCAATTTCAATTAACCAATAAACGAATCCTCATCCCACAACCGGGCACCATTAAAAAATTAACCACCTATGTTCCTTTTGCCGAAGCAGATCAATTACGAAAGGCATTATTTCAAGCAGGAGCAGGTAGTATTGGAAACTATAATGACTGTAGTTTTAATGTAGAGGGTTATGGCACGTTTAATGGCAACGAAAATTCCAACCCTACAAAAGGTTCCAAAGGGAAAACTCATACCGAAAAGGAAACCAAAATTACCATTACGTTTGCAAAGCATTTAGAATCAAAAATATTAAAGACCCTTTTCGAAACACACTCCTATGAAGAAGTTGCCTACGAAGTAACTACTCTAGATAATGCAAACCAAAACATTGGTATGGGAATGATTGGTGAACTTGAAACAGCATTAAGTGAAATTGATTTTTTAAGGTATGTTAAGAAAACTATGAAAACGGAGTGTATTAGGCATTCGGCTTTGACCAGTAAATCCATAAAGAAAATAGCCGTTCTTGGAGGCTCGGGTAGTTTTGCCATCCAAGCAGCTAAACGTGCAGGTGCTGATGCGTTTATAACTGCCGATTTAAAATATCATGACTTTTTTACGGCCGAAAACAATATCCTTTTAGCAGATATTGGGCATTATGAAAGTGAACACTTCACAAAAAACCTTCTAGTAGCGTATCTTACAAAAAAAATTACTAATTTTGCAGTCGTTTTATCAAACACAAACACCAATCCTGTTAAGTATTTTTAAAGTATGGCTAAAAAGAAAGAAGCAACTGTAGAAGAGCGTTTAAGAGCTTTATACGATTTACAATTAATCGATTCCCGTATTGACGAAATTAGAAATGTTCGTGGAGAACTGCCTTTAGAAGTGCGCGATTTAGAAGATGAAGTAGCTGGACTAAACATTAGACTTGAAAAATTAGTTTCAAGCCTAGAGTTAATAGACAACGATATAGCTTCTAAAAAAAATCTTATTGAAGAAGCCAAAGCGCTTATAAAAAAGTATACCGAACAGCAAAAGAATGTTAGAAATAACAGAGAGTATAACTCGCTTACCAAAGAGGTTGAATTTCAGGAATTGGAAATAGAATTGGCTGAAAAGCACATCAAGGAATTTAAAGCGCAAATAGAGCAGAAGAAAGAAGTAATTGCTGAAACCAAAGAGCGTTTAAAAGAACGTGAAACTCATTTAAAGCACAAAAAAGGGGAGCTTGACGCAATTTTAGCCGAGACCGAGAAAGAAGAACAGGCTTTAATTCAAAAATCAGAAGAATATAAAGACCAAATTGAAGACCGACTGGTGACCGCTTACAATAGAATTCGTAGCAGTGTTAAAAATGGTTTAGCGGTCGTACCTATTGAAAGAGGGGCTTCTGGCGGTTCTTTCTTTACCATTCCACCACAAGTACAGGTTGAAATTGCTTCCCGTAAAAAAGTAATTACCGATGAGCATAGTGGGCGTATTTTAGTTGACGCTGCTTTAGCCGAAGAACAAAAATCTAAAATGGAAAAGTTATTTGCTAAACTATAATCCATTAAAACAAAATACATTAAAGCCTTCATTTTTAATGAGGGCTTTTTTATTGTTTTATAATTTTAAATTAAGTTTTTATAAATTAATACGTCTAAAGCAAAAAATAAATTTTATGAATCGTATAGCAGCCCTAGTATTATTTATACTTCTCTTTAATTGTAAAAACAATGCCCAAGAACAGGCATCACAACAATCTGCAGAAAATAAGACCCCTGTTGAAGTTCCTATAAAAAATGGAAAGGCCCGTGCCTATTTTGCAAGTGGTTGCTTTTGGTGTGTAGAAGCCATTTACGAAAGTGTAAGAGGTGTAGAAGACGCCATAAGTGGTTACTCTGGTGGGCATACCAAAAACCCGACTTATGAAGCCAGCAACACTGGCCGTACTGGACATGCCGAAGCTGTAGAAGTTATATACGACCCCAATGTAGTTAGCTTTGAAACCTTGGTAGATGTCTATTTCGCATCACAAGACCCTACTCAGTTTAATGGACAGCATCCCGATTATGGCTCCCAATACCGTTCCATAATTTTCTATCAAAATGACACCCAAAAGAACATTATTTTAAAAAAGAAAGACGTTTTATCCAAAGCATTAAATGCAAAAATCGCTGCCGAAGTATTGCCTTTTAAAAAGTTTTGGGAAGCAGAGGACTACCACCAAAATTACGAGCGCCTGCACCCAAACAACAGCTATATTAAAAGCGTTTCCATACCACGCTTAAAACGCTTTAAGGCAAAAATGCCAGAGGTGTTAAAAAATGTATCGCATTAATATATGCCTTTTTTGATCTTGTAATTATCTTTATCTATATTGTGTACTAATAGTAGCACATAAGTGCCTTAGGCTTATATTATATCTAAGGCACATTATAAACTACTAATTAATCTATGAAAACATTTCATCTAATCTTTCTTTTGTTTTTTACCCAAATAACATTTTCACAATCTATTGGTAGCTATTTATCAAATCTGCACATGTATGATAAATATGAAGGAATTGAAGAAATAATCGAGAAAACCACTTTTTACAATTCTGATGGTTCTGAAACAGAAATCGAACATAAAAAATTTAATTCTTCTATGGGCTTAATGAGTCTACAAAGATTCAATGAAGAAAATAAATTGATTTGGTTAAATCTCTATAAGTACGATAGCTTAGGAAGAATAGTTAGGATAGATAACAAAAAATGGATTAATACTTTAGGTTATCAAACCAGTTACACAATCTATGAGTATGATAATCAAAATAATTTCATTCAAATACAATATAATGCAGGTAATCAACCACTAGAATATTGGAAGTATGACTTTGATGACAAACAAAATTTGATTCAATTGGCTAACTATGATCAAAACGGAAATTTATATGGTTATGAAACAGCTGAGTACGATGTTGAAAACAATAAAATGAAGGTGAATGTTTATGACAATCGGCATAACTTAAAATCTTCTAATGTTAGACCAATCAAGCATGAGGGCGAGTACAAGCAAAAATCAACAAAAAAATATAACGAACATGGAGACATAATCTATTGGGAACGAAATTTGAACAAGGATGATAATGTTTGTTATACACTTGAATATAGATATGATGAGAATGGAAATTGGGTGTCACAAAAAAGATATAGCTATATTAAAGTAGAAAATGGCAAATTGAAAAAGAAAAAACTTAAAGTGGCACAAACAAGAAAAATAAAATTAAGAAAATAAAAAGCCATAACACGGCTATCATTCAGCGTGGCTTATGCACTATTTTAGAAAATTTGTACTTTTAACCAAGCTTATTTCTCTTCGGACAAATCCTGCGGATTTTATCCACGCCGAAATCATAGCAAACCGTTGTAAAACATTTAAGAACTTAAATGAAATTCGCAAAAACAATTAAACTATTTCTAATTGATGGAGATCCAAACGGTCGTATGATCTGTGAATTATCGAATTGGACTGGAAAAGCATATAAAATTCCAAGAACAAAAATAAAAGATTGCGTGGATAGAGATGATTTACAAAATCCAGGTATTTATCTACTATTTGGAAAAAATGAGTCAGGTAAAGATCTAGTGTATATTGGTGAAGCTGAAATCGTTTTGAAAAGACTTCTCCAACATTTAACTCAAAAAGACTTTTGGACCGAAGAAATTTCCTTTACCAGCAAAGATGAAAATCTTAACAAGGCTCATATAAAATATCTAGAAAACAGATTGTTCTCAATTGCCAATAACATAAATCGATACGAAATAATAAACAATACTACACCTAATCTTCCTTCAATTTCGGAATCGGATAGAGCTGAAATGGAAGAATTTCTAGAGAATATCAAGATGTTAGTTAGCACTCTGGGACATCGAGTTTTTGAAGAAATTAGAGTGGTTAAATCGTCTAAAAAAAGAAAAGAAGAAACCTTTTACATTAAAGCAGCAAGAGGTGCAGACGCTAGTGGAGAAATCACATCAGACGGTTTTTTGGTTCACAAAAAATCGAAAGCTGCTTTGAGCACAACTCCATCAATGACCGAAAATCTAATAAAAATTCGTAATAAACTTATTGATGATGGCGTTTTGGAAACTGTTAATGGAGAGTTATTTTTCCCGAATGACTATGTATTCTCCAGTGCTTCGGCAGCAGCTAGCATTGTGATGGGTAGAAATGCCAATGGTCTTACAGAATGGAAACTAAAGAATGGAAAATCTTTAAAAGACTTTGAAAGTTCCAGTTCTTAAAGTTAGCTAATAACGTGTCCTATAATTCATTGTTTCTGATTTTCCTCTCTGAAAATCCTCACAGATTTTCACGCAACAAAATCATACACCAAACCGTTGGCTACAATATTGACCCATCCTGAAATATGGCTAACAAGTCTTTATAACAACAATCAAAAAAACCAAATTAAAACCCCTTAGAACAGTAATAAGTTAGGGTTTTACGACCTCAATAAAAACCCTCTTTATTGTAGACTATTACATATAATATAGTTATGATTTACATTCGTCACGATGTATTATATTTACAAAAACTAAAATAATGAAAAACTTATGTCTTGCCCTTCTCCTAGTTTTATTTTTTGTTTCATGCAATAACCATAAAAAAGAAAATAAGCTTAGTATTGCCCAAAATATTGCCAATGCCCATGGTTTCGAAAACTGGAAAAACGTATCTGAAGTTGCTTTTAATTTTAATGGCAAAAGACATTGGAAATGGAACCCTAAAACTAATGCCGTTACCTATACCAAAGACACCATTACCCTAAATTATAACCGTTCTAATATAGATTCAACAGTAATACAAATAGACCGTGCTTTTATAAATGATAAGTTTTGGCTGCTAATCCCTTTTCAGTTGGTTTGGGATGATGGTCTAGAAATTTCAAATCCAACTAAAGTTGAGGCTCCCATTAGTAAAGACAGCCTAAATAAAGTAACCCTAACCTACTCCAATATAGGAGGTTATACACCCGGGGACGCATACGATCTGTTTTTTGACGATACATACCTTATAAAAGAATGGATCTTTAGAAAAGGAAATAGTACAACTCCTTCACTGATTAACACATTTGAAAATTATAAAGATTTTAAAGGTATTAAAATCGCTCTGGATCATAAAAATGCAGATGGAAACTGGAATCTAAAATTTTCTGATGTTAAAATTACTTTAAAACAATGACATGGAAAGCGGTTATTGGTTAAATTGCCCCTTAAAAAACTAATATGATAATCTCAAGAATTACTTCTTCAATAGTATTTTTATTGTTCTTTTCACTTTTCTTATCTGCTAAAATAACAGCAACAGCTCAAGAAAAAGACAAAGACACCACCAAAATAGAACAAGCGTTAAATGGGTTAAAATTTAGAAGTATTGGCCCAGCATTTATGTCTGGTAGAATAGCCGATATTGCTATAGATCCTAATAATCAAAATGTTTGGTATGTCGCTGTAGGCTCTGGTGGTGTATGGAAAACCGTAAATGCCGGTACAACATGGTCCTGTCTTACAGAAAACCAACCTTTTTATTCTACAGGCTGCTTAACGATAGATCCTAATAATTCCAATACTGTATGGTTGGGAACAGGAGAAAATGTTGGTGGTCGCCATGTGGGCATTGGTCATGGTATTTATGTTAGCTATAATGGTGGTAAAAGCTGGAAGCAAAGTGGATTAACAAAATCGGAGCACATTTCTAAAATAATCGTCAACCCAAAAAACTCTCAGGAAATTTGGGTAGCAGCACAAGGGCCTTTATGGAGTTCTGGTGGCGAAAGGGGACTTTATAAATCTGTTGATGGGGGTAAAACCTGGAAACTAACCTTAAAAAGCAATGAATGGACTGGTGTTACAGATATTGTTATCGACCCTAGAAATGAAAAGATACTATATGCTGCCACTTGGCAGCGTCATAGAAATGTAGCGGCCTATATAGGTGGTGGAGAGGGCACTGCGCTTTACAAAAGTATTGACGGAGGAGAAACTTGGGATAAGTTATCCCATGGCTTACCAAATACCAACATGGGGAAAATAGGTTTGGCTATTTCACCCATAAATCCTGATATTCTATATGCCGCTATAGAGCTTGAAAGAAAAAAGGGAGCTGTTTACAGATCGAGTGACCAAGGTGCCAGTTGGACCAAAATGTCTAATACTGTTTCAGGTGGCACGGGACCACATTATTATCAAGAGTTAGTGGCATCACCACACGTATTGGATAAAATTTATTTAATGAATGTTAGGGTGTTGGTTTCTGAAGATGGCGGTAAAACCTTTTACACCATGAAAGAGGCAGATAAACATTCGGATAACCATTCATTGACCTTCAAACTTAATGATCCTAACTATCTTTTAATTGGAACTGATGGTGGCATATATGAATCTTTTGATGATAGCAAGACTTGGAAATTTGTTAACAATTTACCAATTACACAATTTTATAAACTAGCAGTAGACGATTCAGAACCCTTCTACAATATCTATGGTGGCACCCAAGATAATAATTCGCAGGGAGGACCATCAAGAACATTCAAATCGAGCGGTATATCAAATTCAGACTGGTATGTGGTACTTGGTGGCGACGGACACCAACCTGCCACCGAACCTGGTAATCCAGACATTTTATATGCCCAATCCCAACAAGGTGAAATTAGGAGAATAGAACGCAACACCCTTGAATCTGTGTATATAAAACCGCAAGCTAGTACTGATGATCCTTACGAACGTTTTAATTGGGACTCCCCTATTTTAGTTAGTCAACATGACCCTAAACGGGTGTATTTTGGTTCTCAACGTGTTTGGCGTTCCAACAACAGAGGCGATAGTTGGACGCCTATTTCTGAAGATTTAACTAAAAATGAAGAGCGTTTAAGTTTGCCTATTATGGGTAAAGTACAAAGTTGGGATGAAGCTTGGGATGTGTATGCCATGTCTACTTATAATACCATTACTTCAATATCGGAGTCACCAATTGATGAAAACCTTATTTTTGTTGGAACTGACGACGGTATTATTCAATACACCAAGAATGGTGGCCAATCTTGGAATAAAATTTTAGTTGATGACCTGCCTGGAGTGCCAGCTACCGCTTTTGTAAATGATATTAAAACAGATTTACACGATACTAACAAAGTGTATGTTGCTTTAGACAATCATAAATTTGGAGATTACAAACCCTATTTTTTAAAGAGTAATGATGGAGGTAAATCATGGACCTTAATGACCAAAGGTATTCCCAACAATAGTTTGGTTTGGAGAATGGTTCAAGACCACATCAATCCTAACCTCTTGTTTTTAGGCACAGAGTATGGCATTTATACATCCTTAGACCAAGGGAATTCATGGCATAAATTTTCCAGTGGACTTCCAACTATTCCAATAAGGGATTTAGCCATTCAAAAAAGAGAAAATGATCTGGTTGCCGCATCTTTTGGTAGAGGGTTTTACATTCTGGACGATTATACACCACTAAGGACCATTGATCCAAAGCAATTACAAAATGCACAATTATTTAAACCAAGGAAAGCGCTTCAGTATGAACCTATAACAGGAGGCACATCAAGTCAAGGCGCAAGTTTTTTCACTGCAAAGAATCCTGACTATGGCGCTATTTTTACATTCTATATTCCCGAAAATTTTAATACAAAGAAAGCTATTAGACAAAAAAAGGAAAAGACCCTAAAAAAAGAAAATAAGGATATTCCTTTTCCAGGCTGGGAAGCCCTTGATGCCGAAAAGAATCAAGAAAAACCTACAGCAACCTTAGTTATAAGCGACCTAGATAATAATATTATTACCAGAATCAATACACCATACAAAAAAGGTATAAACCGTGTGGCCTGGAACCTTAAAAAACCGTTTACACCATATCTTGACACAAATTCAAATAGATCACAATTCAGGCAAATACATGTTAGTCCTGGAACCTATAAAGTGACTTTGTATTCTGTTATTGAAGGTGGCGTAAAAACACTAGGAACTACTCAAACTTTTGAAGTGGGACGCATTAGAAAAAATACATTAAAAAACCCAATTTCTAATATTGAAATCAATAATTACATCAACGAATTGGAAATATTTCTCGTTGCTGTACAACAATCAAAAAATCAGTTTGAAAAAGCTTCAACTAAATTAAAAACTTTTGAAAAAGCACTAACATACTTAGAAAAAGTACCCGGTAACTTAGAACAGCAAATTTTTGATTTAAATAAAACCATGCAGGATATAAAAACTATTTTAGAGGGAAGCTCTTCAAAACAAGAAATTGGTGAAAAGGATGTAATTTCCATTATGGGCAGATTATCTACTGCCCAATCTGCTCTATTTAAGGGTACTTATGGCCCAACAAAAATGCATTTAGAAAGTTTTGACATAGCTAAAATATTATACAATAGAGTAAAACCAAAAATAATAGAATTTGCTGCCGTTGCTATTCCTTATATAGAAAAACAACTAATACAGGCTGGAGCACCAGTAATTATTGATTAACTAACTATATAAAAAACGGTCCCAAGATAAAATTATTTTGGGACCGTTTCTCAATAAAATATAAAGATAACTATTGCGCCTTTTCAGCTTTCATCCTATTGGATTTTAATAACTCTAAACGCTTTAGTTCTTGTTTGATTTCCTCACTTCTATCACGTATTTTCTTGAATTTTTCCTCTCTAATTTGACGCTTTCTTTCTTTCTCTTGCGCGATTAACTCAAGTTTGTGTGCTTCTTTCTTCCTTTTTTTCTTTTCTTTAATTCTTTCTAAAAAAACAAAAATATTAGCATAGACATACATGCTTAAAAAAAGTAAAGCGACAATGGATAAAATTACCCAACCATTCATCATGTTCATAACCTTATATTTTAAGTTACTCAATAAAATTAAACAAAAGTGTTTAAGCTAAAAAATATTTAAGTTAAATAACTCAAAAACAAGACAAAACCAAAATTGTCGATATGCTTTACTGTTAAAGATTATACTTTTATAGATAAAATACAAACAATTTTACAATAGGTTTACTCACCACTCATATGAGCACTATAAGACCATATTTCGTCCCATGAATTTGAAAAAACACCATCTCCCATCTCAATAAAGCTTCGCCATTTGTTTTTTCCTATGGTCGCTTCAAAAGTATCCTTAAAGCTTACTGAGTCGTCATCTAATTCCGCCCAATTTTTAAAGAAACTAACAGATGCCACATGCCTTCCTAAATTTCCTTGCCTAAACTCGTTATAGTATAAGCCCCAAGGATTCTCTCCTTCCATGGCCTTTACCGTTTTACTTACCATTTCAAAAAACGAGTGAAGTGAATATGCGTGATCTTCATCAATTTCACCATATCTTACCAATATTAATGGATACTTGGAGTTATCTCCATCTAGCATAGACGTATTAGATAGTTCACCATTCATTTTCCAATATTCTGAAGTATGAATTTTTTTGATATAAGGCATAACATTATCTCTCCAATCTTCATCATGACCATTATTTGAAGGTCGAGAATCTAAATGCGTATAAGTTGTAGGCCCCATCATCCAAACCATCCTACCTGAATTTGGTCCGGTAGAAATAGTATATACAGCTGCTTTGTAAGGCCCATCTTTATGATATTTTGCATTATGGGCCCGCATATTGTCTCCTAAAATTTTTAGTTTGGTGTAATCTGGAGTCATCATCATGCTCTCAAACATAACATAATCCTTTGAATCATCTTGTGCACTCAAAGTAATACTGGCTCCCATTATTAAAAGAACCATTAAACATTGGGAAATTGTTTTTTTAATCATAATAAAAAAAATTAGTTGATTAAATATGATACACTATTATACCATATTGATTGCTAAAAATGTTTTGGGGAAAATCGAATTATATTAAATGAAAAACTAAATCTTTTATTTAAGATACAGGCTCTTAATTTGGATTACTAAATATAATAAAAAAAAGCAGATGATAAAAAAAGCTCTCATAATGAGAGCTTTGTACTATTTTGTTTCAGCATCAGGGCCTTTATACTTCCATTTGGAGTACCCCCCTTGTAAATCGTAAATTTTTTTAAAGCCAGCTTCTTCCAGCTTTTTTGAGCACTTACCACTTCTGCCACCACTTTGGCAATACACAATAATAGGTTTTTCCTTATCTAGGCTTTCAATATCTTCTAAAAAAGTAGGTGATAAAAAATCGATATTAATAGCACCCGGTATAAAACCTTCACTATATTCTTCAGGTGTTCTAACATCTACCAATTGAACGCCCTTGTTTTGCAATAAAGCTTCCATCTCTTCTTGGGTAACAATTTTGGTCTGGGATGCCGTAGGTTGTTTACATCCTACAAAAACCATTAACCCAAATAAAAATAAAACCAACCTCATTTTATAATGTTTTAGTCTATATCTACAATATCCCCTTGCCATTCTAAAATACCTCCTTCAAGGTTAAATACGTTATCAAAACCTAACTCATCCATAATGCGGCAGGCTTGGCCACTTCTATTACCTGATCTACAATATACATAGTAACTTTTGCCCTTATCTAATTCTTCAAGTTCATTAATAAAATCTTGTCCTTTATAAATATCTAGATGAATGGCGTTTGGAATCATTCCATCGGCTATTTCATCATCAGTTCGAACATCTAAAACAACTGCATTATTGTCTTTAGCAAGTTGTTCAGCCCATTCTTCTTGTGTTAAATCTTCCATTGGTTAGTAATTAGGATGAGATACAAAATTAATATATCTTATTTAAATATAAACAAAAAAAATCCGAGTAAATTACAACTCGGATTTTTTATTGAAGTATTTTTCTTTAAGCCTTTATGGAACAGCCAATAGCTTTTGTTTCTTTTTGTTCAACTTCCCTACCTTCTAAAAGAGCTTTAACTGCATTTTCGACATATTTGGTATTAACTTCAGAAGCATCTTTATAATTGTCATCGATAGCTCCAATATATTTTACTACACTCCCTTTTTTAGTTTTTTGCAAAACAAAAACCTGAGGTGTCCTCGTTGCTCCAAACTGAGGAAAAACAGTTTGTTCCTTATCTATTAAATAGGGAAAAGTAAAGCCTTTGCTTTTTGCACGTTTTTTCATGGCCTCAAAATTATCTCCTGGCTTGGCAATAATATTATTTGGCATAATGGCGATTACTGGATACCCCTTAGGTGCATATTTATTATTAAGTTCAATAATTCTATCCTCGTACATTACTGCATAAGGACAAGTATTACAGGTAAAAGTTATTATAAACCCTTTGGCATCTTTATAATCTGATAGGGAAACCATATTCCCATCTATATTCTCTAACTTAAAGTCGTTAACTACATCTCCTATTCTATATCCGTTGTCTAAACTGGTTTTTGAATTTTTAAAAGCACTAAGCATCGTAAATAAGGCTAATACAAGTGCTATATATTTAATCTGTTGCATAACTGTATGTTTATTTTAAAAATTGTTTCAATGCGGTATTTAACTCATCATAAGTAAATGATTGTTCAAAAAATTTCCTTGCGTTATTTTTATATATCATTGTAGCTGGTATAGAACCTGTCCAGGTGCTATCTACTTTTGGTATCCAGCCATTCATATCTGGATCGTCTAGAGCAACAACTTTAGATTTTAATTTTTTACTGACTATAAAAGGCTTTAATTTTGTCTCGTATAAATGAGGAAAATCCAAGCTTACCAATAGAACCTCAACATTTTCTCCTTCATATTCTTTTTTAATCTTCTCAAAATAAGGCAGTTCCTTAACACAAGGAGCACACCAAGTGGCCCAAAAATTAATAATATAAACCCTATCATCTTTTTTATTTAAAAATTTAGAAAACTCATCAAAAGTATAAACTTCCAAATCTATAGAAGAAGTGCTTTGTACAGTATTATGATTATCACCAATTAAATTAACAGAATCATGGCTACTTTTTTTATTACCACAGTTAGAGAATAAAAAGAATAATGTTAAAAAATAAAGTGACTTGAAAATTTTCATGAATAAACGCTGTTAAACAATACAACCATTAAATTTAAATATTCGTAAAATGAATCTTACTTAATTTAACAAAAGTTTAATTTTATGCAATCAGCATACATCTGTATAAACAACAACGGGTAAATGTATATAGAAGTAACAATGAGGCTTAAGAGCTCATTTGATTATTAGGCAAAATAAGGTTAACAGCAAACTAGAATTCGTCCTAGACCTTATGACCATCTAAAACTACCATACTAATTATGGTAGTTTTTTTATTAAACACAAATAAAAACCGTTTTAATTATTGCGTAATTATTTTTTCATTTCTATATTTGAACCGTTAAACAAAAATTAAATGAAAACGATTTTAAATAATACTTGGTGGTGGTGCTTACGAAACTAAATTTCGTGAAGTAAACCTCGTATTTTTAAAACTTAAAAAATATAAAAGGCTTGTCATTCACGACAAGCCTTTTTTGTTGATAGTAAGATAAATCGATGATCAAAAATATTCACTAAAATTTTAATATGTGAAATGAGCTATGGTAGTTTAATTGATAACAAAATGATTATTTACGAATTACATCTGACCAATAAAAAATAAACATTAACAGATGAAAGCATACAACATACAAACTCATTATAAAAAAATTCTAGCCGATACCATTACACCGGTAAGTGTCTATTTAAAAATAAGAGATAAATTCCCTAACAGTATTTTATTGGAAAGTAGTGACTATCATGCTAACGATAATAGCTTCTCATACGTCTGCTTTAACCCGATAGCTTCCATCAAGATTGAAAATGAAGTAATCATGGAAACTTTTCCAGATGGGAGCCACATTACAACCATAATAGACGACCATACCAATGTTACTGAGAAAATCCATGGGTTCACAAAACGATTTAATGCGAGTTCTAGTCAAGATTTCAAATTCATAAACAATGGGTTGTTTGGTTATCTAGCTTATGATGCCGTTCGTTATTTTGAGGATATTGAAATTTCAAAAAAGGAAAATTCATTACAAATACCTGATGTGTATTATGCTGTTTATCAAAACATCATTGCTATCAACCACTTTAAAAACGAAGCTTATATTTTTGCTCATTGTTATGAAGCAAAAAATAACATTGATGATATTGACCATCTTATAAAAGTTAAAAATTTTGCCTCTTACAGTTTTTCTTCTAATGGTAATATTGAATCAAACTTAACCGATGAAGAATTTAAAGAGCATGTGGAATTGGCCAAAAAACATTGTGCAAGAGGTGATGTTTTCCAATTGGTGCTTTCTAAAAGTTTTGCGCAACAATTTAAAGGTGACGAATTTAACGTTTATAGGGCATTGCGTAGCATTAACCCTTCACCTTACCTATTTTATTTCGATTACGGGAATTTTAAAATTTTTGGCAGTTCTCCTGAAGCTCAACTCATAGTAAATCAAGGCAAAGCTGAAATCCATCCTATCGCAGGAACATTTAAAAGAACAGGAAAGGATTCTAAAGATGCTGAACTTGCTAAACAGTTAACCATAGACGATAAAGAAAATGCCGAGCATGTCATGTTGGTAGATTTAGCTCGTAACGATTTGAGCAGACATGGCAGCAATGTAACGGTTGAGACCTATCGTGAGGTTCAGTTTTTCTCGCATGTTATCCACTTGGTTAGCAAAGTAACTGGGAATAAACATAAAAACACCTCAACTATGCAGGTGGTGGCAGATACTTTTCCTGCAGGAACCTTAAGTGGTGCCCCAAAACATCGAGCCATGCAACTCATAGAGCAATACGAAAAAACAAGCCGTACATTTTATGGTGGAGCCATTGGATTTATGGACTTTGACGGCAACTTTAACCATGCCATAATGATCCGTACCTTTTTGAGTAAAAATCATAAACTACATTGGCAAGCAGGTGCAGGACTGGTATCAAAATCCAATGCCAAAAATGAATTACAGGAAGTGTATAACAAACTAGGCGCATTAAACAAAGCTATTAAACTAGCGGAAGAGATTTAATCATGATAAAGGTATTAGTTATAGATAATTACGACAGTTTCACATATAATCTTGTTCATTATTTAGAAGATTTGAACTGTGATGTCACTGTATATAGAAATGATAAATTAACATTGGACGATGTAATGCCATTCGATAAAATTGTATTATCACCAGGTCCAGGTATCCCAGATGAAGCAGGACTATTAAAACCAATCATCAAAGCGTATGCTTCTACAAAAAGTATTTTAGGTGTGTGCCTTGGCCAACAAGCTATTGGAGAGGTTTTTGGTGGTTCTCTCATTAATTTAGATGAAGTTTATCACGGTGTGGCTACAAAAGTAAATATTTGTGTTGATGACGAAATCCTGTTTAAAGGATTGGACAAAAGTATCGATGTTGGACGCTATCATTCATGGGTAGTTCATCCTAATTTACCTAAGGAATTGGAAGCCACGTCCTTTGATGCTAATGGACAAGTCATGTCCTTACGCCATAAAATATTCGATGTAAAAGGAGTACAATACCATCCGGAATCGGTATTAACACCTCATGGGAAAAAGATATTAGAAAACTGGATATCCAGTTAGCAGTAAACAGTTAAGATATGAAACATCCATGGCTAAGTTTTTTGTTCATAGCAATAATTACCATTTGGATGTAGCATGTGTCCTTTAAAAAACAATATATAAACACATGAAACAATTACTAAACAGACTCATAAACCACGAAAATATATCTACAGAAGAAGCCAGACAAGTGTTGGTGAATATTTCCAACGGCTTGTATAACCAAAACCAAATTGCTTCATTCTTAACGGTATTTATGATGCGAAGTATTACTCTAGAAGAATTACAAGGGTTCAGGGATGCGCTTTTAGAACTGTGTATTGCTATAGATTTAAAAGATTTTAACGCTATTGATTTATGTGGTACGGGAGGTGACGGTAAAGATACGTTTAACATTTCAACTTTAGCATCCTTTGTAACTGCAGGTGCCGGTGTTCATGTGGCCAAGCATGGCAACTATGGTGTGTCCTCGGCCTGCGGCTCATCTAACGTGATGGAATTTTTGGGCATTAAATTTTCAAATGATGAAGATTTTTTAAAACGTTCTATAGACCAAGCAGGTATTTGTGTGTTACATGCACCTTTATTTCATCCCGCCATGAAGAATGTTGCTCCTATACGTCGTGAATTAGGCGTAAAAACTTTTTTCAACATGTTAGGACCTATGGTTAACCCATCATTTCCTAAAAATCAAATGGTTGGGGTTTTCGATTTAGAATTGCAACGCTTATATGGTTATCTATACCAACAAACCAATAAAAACTATAGCATAGTTCATGCTCTTGATGGCTATGATGAAATTTCACTTACAGGGAAGACTAAGGTGATTTCAAATCAAGCGGAAACCATGTTTAGTGCCAACGATCTAGGCATATCTGAAATTAAGCAAGAAGAAATATTTGGAGGAAGCACCGTTAAAGACGCTGCCAAAATATTTATCAATGTGATTACAGGTAAAGGATCCGAAGCACAAAATAATGTAGTATGTGCCAATGCCGGATTAGCCATAGCGACCACCAAACAAATCTCACACAGAGAAGGGTTTGAACTTGCAAAAGCATCGTTATTCTCTGGGAAAGCAAAAGCTAGCTTAGATAAGTTGATTGAATTAAGTAAAAATTAAGACTTTTAGAGTGAATATACTAGATAAAATAGTACAAGACAAACGTAAGGAAGTAGCCCTTAAAAAAAGTTTAATCCCAATACAACAATTAGAGCAATCTGCTTTATTTGAAAGAAAGACAATTTCTTTAGCCTCAAAATTAAGGAACAGTAATTCTGGTATTATTGCAGAGCACAAACGTCGTTCACCATCGAAACCGGTTATCAATAACAACTTGAATGTATTTGATGTTGCATCTGGTTATGAAAATGCTAGAACATGTGGTATGTCTGTCTTAACCGACAGCAAGTATTTTGGGGGCTCTTTGGATGATTTACTAATGGCAAGAGCCAGTTGTAATTTGCCATTGTTACGAAAAGAGTTCATTATTGATGAATACCAAATATTAGAAGCTCGAAGCTATGGTGCTGATCTTATTTTATTGATTGCCTCTATTTTAACACGAGAAGAAATCAAACATTTTTCAGAATTTGCAAAAAGCCTAAATCTGGATGTACTTCTTGAAGTTCATAATGAAGAAGAATTATATAAATCCTTAGTGCCTAGTCTGGATATGCTTGGAGTGAACAACAGAAACCTAAAAACGTTCGAGGTAAGTCTTGATACCAGCAAAACCTTAAGCGTTTTAATTCCAGATGATTTTGTGAAAGTTTCTGAAAGCGGCATTAGTACTGTTGAAGCCATAAAAGAGCTTCAGCATTATGGTTACCAAGGTTTTTTAATAGGTGAAAATTTTATGAACACCAATAATCCAGGAGCCTGTGCAAAAGTTTTTATAAATGAATTAGAAAATTAAGAAAATGAAACTCAAGGTTTGCGGCATGAAATATCCAGATAACATTAAACAGGTTACTACTTTGCAACCCGATTATTTGGGCTTAATATTTTATGATAAGTCTGCAAGGTTTTTTAATGCTAATATCCCTGAAGTCCCTAATACTATAAAAAAAGTAGGTGTTTTTGTGGATGCTGATTTAGAGGATGTATTCAAAATCATAAAAAAGCATGATTTACAGGCCGTACAATTACATGGCAATGAATCACCTAATTATTGTACAGAATTAAAATCCAAATTGGATTTAATTAAACAACAATGGAAAGATAATGTTTGGAAACCCAATACACATAGACAAAGAATTGAATATTTAGAAGATATCGAAATCATAAAAGTCTTTTCCATAAAGGATGAGTTTAATTTTGAAGCTTTAAAACCATACGAAACGGTTTGTGACTATTATTTGTTCGATACTAAAGGCAAACTCCCCGGAGGGAATGGTTATACATTTAATTGGGATGTACTAAACCAATACCCATCAACTAAACCGTTCTTTTTAAGTGGCGGAATTGGTATCGACCAAATAAATGATATAAAATCATTTCAACAAAGCAAAGCTTCATATTACTGTTTTGCCCTAGATGTTAACAGTAAGTTTGAAATTAAACCTGGTTTAAAAGATATAAAATTATTAAAGGAATTTAAACAACATCTGTCATGCTGAACGCAGTCGAAACATTTTATCAGTAATACTTCACTTTGTTCAACATACATTAACACAATAAAATGAACTACAACGTAAACGAAAAGGGTTATTATGGTGAATTTGGAGGTGCTTACATCCCCGAAATGTTGTATCCCAATGTAGAGGAATTGCGCCAAAACTATTTAAAGGTCATGGCCGAAACCGAATTTCAAAAGGAATTCAACCAACTTTTAAAGGATTATGTAGGACGGCCTTCACCTTTGTACTATGCCAAACGCCTTTCAGAAAAATACAAAACCAAAATCTACTTAAAACGTGAGGACCTCAACCATACAGGTGCCCATAAAATAAACAATACCATTGGACAAATCCTTATGGCCAAACGTTTGGGTAAAACCCGGATTATAGCCGAAACAGGAGCTGGACAACATGGTGTGGCCACTGCTACCGTGTGTGCCTTAATGGGATTGGAATGTATTGTATATATGGGAGAAATAGACATAGCGCGACAAGCCCCTAATGTAGCCCGTATGAAAATGCTGGGCGCCAAAGTGGTTCCTGCAACATCGGGAAGCAAAACCTTAAAAGATGCTACCAATGAAGCAATTCGCGATTGGATAAATAACCCCGTCAACACACATTATATTATCGGTTCTGCGATAGGTCCCCATCCATACCCAGATATGGTGACTCGTTTTCAGGCTATCATTTCAGAGGAAATAAAATGGCAGTTAAAGGAACACGAAGGCAAAGAAAACCCAGATTACGTGGTTGCTTGTATTGGTGGTGGTAGCAATGCCGCCGGCACTTATTATCATTTTTTACATGAAGAAGATGTGAACATCATTTCGGTTGAAGCGGCCGGTTTAGGTGTACATTCAGGGGAGAGTGCAGCAACTTCAGTTCTTGGTAGAGATGGTATTATTCATGGTTGTAAAACTTTGTTGATGCAAACCATAGATGGACAGATTACAGAGCCCTACTCCATTTCGGCTGGATTGGATTACCCTGGTGTTGGACCCATGCATGCTCATTTGTGTAAAACGGGCCGTGCCCAATTTATGTCGATTACCGATGATGAAGCCATGAAAGCAGGATTAGAACTCTGTAAATTGGAAGGTATTATCCCTGCCATTGAAAGCTCGCATGCCTTGGCCATTTTTAAACAAAAACAGTTTAAACCTAGTGATGTAGTGGTATTGAGCCTTTCAGGAAGGGGAGATAAGGATTTACAGAATTATATTGAATATTTTAAAATTTAGATTTCCGCCTTCGCGGAAATAAAATAACAATTCATTTACAATGAATAGAATCAATCAAAAATTACAAGAAAACAAAAAGTTATTATCCATATATTTTACTGCAGGTTACCCAAACCTATATGATACCGTTTCCATCATTCAAGAATTGGAAAAAAATGGTGTTGATTTAGTTGAAATTGGCCTGCCATTTAGTGACCCGCTCGCCGATGGTCCTACCATTCAAGATAGTTCAACACAGGCTTTAAAAAATGGAATGACCACAGAAATTCTATTTAACCAATTAAAGGACATTAGACAAACCGTTTCCATTCCACTAATTATTATGGGCTATTTCAACCCCATGTTACAATACGGTGTTGAAGCATTTTGCCAAAAATGTCAAGAACTTGGAATCGACGGACTCATTATTCCTGATCTTCCTGTTGATGTATACCATGAAGAATATCAATCTACTTTCATAAAATATGGGTTAACCAATATCTTTTTAATTACGCCACAAACCAGTCACGAGCGTATTAGGTATATCGATTCTGTTTCCAACGGTTTTATCTATATGGTAAGTAGTGCCAGCACTACGGGAGCTAAATCTGGATTTGGCGATGAGCAAAACCAATACTTTAAGCGCATTGCCAATCTAAACCTTAAAAACCCACAAATTGTTGGTTTTGGTATTAGTAATAACCAAACATTTACACAAGCCACGTCTTATGCAAAAGGCGCTATTATTGGTAGTGCATTCGTTAAGTATTTAAAGACGCATGGAACAAATTCAATTTCTGGTTTTGTGAAGACGGTTTTAGGTTAAGAATTATTTTGCGCAGGTAGATTGTAGCTCCATCATTTAATTTGGCGGTTTAGAAAGAGGGGTTCAATAAATTAAAGATAATTAGAGAATGCCCGAAAGAAACTCCAAATTTTATAAGTTTTTATTCAAATCTAATTGCCTTAACAGGTGAAATTTTAGTGATGATATACGATGGCACTAATAGCATTAACAAACATATTGCCATTGTACCAAAATTTAAAGCAACAATATAGCCCACGTTAATAAACACAGGGGCTTCGGTAACATAATAAACACTAGGATCCAACGGAAACAATTTAAAGTATTTTTGAGCAAAAAGAAGTCCTAATCCAATACTATTTCCCCAAAACAACCCAAGGATTATCAAATAGTAAGCATTATAAATAAATAATTTTCGGATACTCCAATTATCGCTACCCAATGCTTTTAAGATGCCTATCATTTGGGTACGCTCTAAAATAAGCACCAATAAAGCAGTTATCATGTTGATGCCAGCAATAAGAATCATAATACCAATAATGCCATAAATGTTAGTATCGAAAATCTTAATCCATTCAAAAATGGAATAATATTTATCGGAAACGGTTTGGGTATTTAATTCTGATGGTGTGTTTTTATAGATTTCAATACCCTTTTTCTCCAACTCACTATAATCGTCAATAAAAACCTCAAAATTGCCTATATCATCTTCATCCCATTTATTTAAGCGTTGAATGTGGCGCAGATTTCCAATGAGGTATTGTTTATCCAAATCCTGAAACCCAGAACTATACACCCCTACAATGTGGCATTTTACATAATTTGGTGCTTTTTCTGGGTCACTATTTACAAAAACCATTTGGAAACTATCTCCTAATTTGAACCCTAAACGATTAGCCAAATATTGTGAAATAAGTACTTCCTCACTCCATTTCTTTTCAAAACTTGGTTTACGTCCTTGAACTAGAAACGCTTCAAAATATTTCCAATCGTAATCCATTCCCACGCCCTTATAAACGGCAACTTCAAAATCGTTTTCAGTTCGTATCAAGCCTAGTTTAGTTGCAACAGCTTGAATATGAGTTATCCCTGCAACCGATTTAAACTCTGGATAAAATTCTTGCTTTTTTGATATGGGAACAATGCTTTCCTGAGAATTATTACTATCGTAATTGGCAATAGTTACATGACCATTAAACGCCACCACTTTATCACGAATCTTTTGTTGAAGTCCTATGCCCGTTGCAATAGCAATCATCATAACCACAATACCTATAGCAATTGCGGCAATTCCAATTTTTATTATTGGTGCCGAAATACTACTTTTATATGCTTTACTTGCTATAATGCGTTTAGCTATAAAATATTCGTAATTCAAAATTTGCTATGACTTTTTATCTGTTCAAAAATACAGTTTTATTCCCGATAATTATTGGTATTGTTTTAATGATTTCCTGTGGTTCTAAAGCAAAAAATAATGATGAAGTTAAAGAAATATGTCATAAAGTAAAGAAGGACAGTCTTATTATTGTTGGTGCCAATCAAACAGAGTCCTATTTACCCCTACTAAAAAACAAAAGTATTGGCATTGTTGCTAATCAAACTTCGGTAATATTTAAAAACAGGGTATCTTCGAGTTACTCAGACACGAACATTTCGCAAAATCTTATTTTCATACATCTAGTAGATTCTCTATTAACATTAAACATAAACATTAAAAAAGTATTTTCTCCCGAACATGGGTTTCGTGGTACGGCAGATGCCGGTGAAAAGGTTAAGGATGGTATTGATTCCAAAACCAATTTACCTATTGTTTCCCTATATGGAAGTAACCGAAAACCAACTCCCAGTCAATTAGAGGATTTAGATGTCGTAATTTTCGATATCCAAGATGTAGGGGTACGTTTCTATACTTACATTTCAACCTTACATTACATCATGGAAGCCTGTGCCGAAGCCAACATTCCCGTATTGATTTTTGATCGTCCCAATCCTAACGGACATTATATTGACGGCCCTACTTTAGAAATAGAAAACAAAAGTTTTTTGGGCATGCACCCTATTCCTCTAGTACATGGCATGACCATTGGGGAATATGCCCAAATGATCAATGGTGAAAAATGGTTGAATAATGGGATACAATGTAAATTAACAATTATTCCCGTCGAAAATTATAATCATTTTTTGACTTATAGCTTACCTATAAGGCCTTCACCCAATTTACCAAATGATCAATCCATAAAACTGTATCCAAGTCTTGGGCTTTTTGAAGGGACCAATATCAATGCGGGACGTGGTACAGAATTTCAATTTCAACGTTATGGGGCTCCTTTTTTAGATAGTACCATTTTCAATTTCACCTATACCCCTATTGAAAATTTTGGCGCTAAACAGCCAAAACATAAAAATGAACTTTGCTATGGGGAAGATTTAAGCAACGACAACTTAAATGGTGAAGTCTCATTAAAATGGGTAATGAAAGCTTACCAACATGCAAACGACAAATCCCAAGTATTTAACACAGGTAATTTCACCAAACATGCCGGCACCGATAAGCTTCAAAAACAAATAGAAGCAGGTCTATCTGAAACAGAAATTAAAGCGTCTTGGGAAGCCGATTTAAACGTGTTTAAGGCGATAAGAAAAAAGTACCTAATCTATCCTTAAAAGCTAGTTATCCTTGTTCGCTTTAAACGTAGGTTTTTGATATTCTTGAAAGGGTTGAATCAACAAATTCTTTATATTGCTGTTTTGTTTTTCATTTGGAAATACATCCACTCCATAGATGATATCTTTCGTATCCAATTTCATATAAGTTCCTAGAAGCCTATCCCAAACTGAAAAAATATTCCCATAGTTAGAATCGGTGTAAGGCATCCTATAATGGTGGTGTACCTTGTGCATATCTGGAGACACAAGCACATAACTCAAGGTATTATCAACTTTTTTAGGCAATTTTATATTTGCATGGCTAAATTGAGTGGCCAGTACCGATAAGGATTGGTATAGAAATACTAACCCTATAGGAATTCCCACTATAAAGACACCAAGCATTGTAAATAAAAATCGAATTATACTCTCAATCGGGTGATGTCTATTTGCTGTAGTAACATCTACCTTATGATCGGTATGGTGAACCAAATGCACCATCCAAAGTGGTTTAACCTTATGTTCTATGTAGTGAGGTAAATAAGCTCCAAAAAAATCCATCAAAACCAAACCTATGATACTATATAACCACAAAGACATCTCTGGTAACCAATTAATGATTCCAAAATGGCTATCCTTAACCCAATCAGCTGTTTGTAATAACATAAAGGCTAAAGGCAAATTGACTAATATTAAAGTTATGTTGAAAAACAAATTAGGTATTGCATGACGCCATTTTCTATAATTGAATTTAAATAAGGGTATTAAACCTTCAACTATCCAAAACAAGGTTAGTCCACTTACAATTAAGATAACACGATGGTGCCTAGGGATAGTTTCAAAATAATGTATAATGGTTTCCACAATGAAAATGGTTTACTGACTAAAATAACTATTTTATCCGTTGCTTCATAGCCTCCACAATGTTAAAAGCTGCTGGGCAAATGGCCACATTTTTTAAGGTTAAACTAGAAATCTGTTGAAACTTTTTCCGATCGGTATGGGGAAATTCACGACAGGCTTTTGGACGCACATCATAAATAGTACAATAATTATCTGCCCCTAAAAAGGTACAGGGTACACTTTGTAGAACATAATCGTTGTCCTCATCAATACGTAAATAGTACTCTATAAATTGTTGTGGCTTCTGTTTAAAGAACTTAGCAATACGCTCTATGTCCTTATCAGTAAACAAAGGCCCTGTAGTTTTACAGCAATTGGCACATTGCAAACAATCAGTTTGTTGAAACTCCTCATCGTGTAATTCCTGCATGAGGTAATCCAAATCCTTTGGAGGTTTCTTTTTAAGCTTGGCAAAGAACTTTTTATTTTCGTTATGCTTATCTTTGGCTAGCTTTGGAAGATTGTTTATTAGTTCTTGCATGGTGTAAAAATACTTAATCTTTGTCATTCAGAACAAAGTGAAGAATCTAAAATTTACTAGGTTTCGACTACGTTCAACAAGACATTAAACTTTTTATTTTGAAAGACCTCTTCGGAAACGCATTGTTGGATTACCAAAACGGAAACTATACAGAAGACCTCATCACTTCAACCAGTATTTCCGATGATGACGTGCTGCCCCTACCCTATTTATTTCGTGATTTTAAGGCCATGCCCAAACTGGAACAAAAAGCTTTAACATTAGCTAGAGGTAAGGTTTTGGATGTAGGTTGCGGAAGCGGAAGCCATAGTTTGTTTCTACAACATAAGAGTTTATATGTAAAAGCCATTGATATTTCACAAGGTGCGATACAAGTGGCCCAAGCAAGAGGTGTAAAACATGCCAAAGTCTTAAATGTTTTAAAGGAAACCGAAACATTCGATACCATTTTATTGCTTATGAATGGCACCGGCATATTTCAGAAATGGTACAGGTTTCAAACTATTTAATCCATTTAAAAAGTCTGTTGAAACCAAATGGTCAAATCTTAATCGATTCCTCTGATATCAAATATATGTTTGAAGACGACGATGGTGGTTTTTGGATTGAAACCAATGCAAGTTACTATGGCGAACTGGATTATTACTTGTCCTATAAAGGAGAAAATGAACAGCCCATGAAATGGCTTTACTTAGACTTTGACACCTTAAAATTCGTCTGTAATTCCACTGGTCTAAATTGTGAATTGGTTATGGACGGCGAGCACTTTGATTATTTGGCAAGGTTATATGTCAGCTAGGTTATTTAACGTTTTTGGTAAATTCAATTTCCAATCAGCAGTTTCAAACTTATCAACTATTCTATTGTTTTTATCAATTACATAATAGGTTCTAGAACAATATTGTTTCCTAAATTTCTCATAAACACCTTTATTAAAGACTTCATCAACGTCAACAAATAATCCTTCCTGATTTTTATCAATTTTAGAATCTAATCCAATTACGTGTACTTCGTTCCCAAAAGCAGCTTTTAAATTGCTAATGGCTTGAGTGGATATTTTGTCTCACCCACAACCACAAGCATTAGCCACGACAATAACCTTATCGTGTAAGGCTTTTGAATTAACAGTTTCTCCCGAAATGGAAATAGCTTCAAATTCTGGAGCCAGCATTCCTAATTGTGTTCCAACTTTACTTTCAAAATCAGTTTCTTTAACAAGCGTAATTTCATCTCCCAACTTTGATATTTCAGCAAAACGATAATAGCTATTGTTCAGTTTAAAAAATTCATCAAGAGTTATTACTTCCTTAGAGCAATGTATCCTTAACCCTTTTCCCATTTGAAATCATTGCTGCTTCTGTAAACATCCCGTATGTAAAATCTCCTGATCTTGTTGAAATCAATCCAATTTTATATTCAATATCATCTATTTTAAAATTAGCAATTAAATGCTCATTACGTCCGCAAAAGAAAAATAAATAAAATTATACTAAAGAGAGTTTTTATCATGGTTATAAGGTTGGTAATAAATAACAATAAAATCCATTAGTTATTGCTTTAAAATAAATGTAAAAAATCAGCACTATTCTTTTCATAGCAATGGATTACCTTTTAAGTAAATTGAACCAACGGACTTTAAAAATCAAACTTAAACGTTGCTCCCGCTAAAAATTGTATCCCTTGTACAGGATAAAACATCCATCGTTGGTAAGTATTGTTAGCAATATTATTAGCTTTTGCAAAAACCGCAATTTTATCATTAATGTTATAACCTAAATGGGCATTGGCGTCAAAATAACTATCCAAGGTCACCACCATAGCTTGTGGCTCTTGAAATGGCTCTATCATACTTAATAAATCTTGACGCTCTCCTATGTAAAACAAATTAGCTCCTGCAAACCAATGTTCGTCTATTTGGTAATCTAAAAACAACGACCCTTTAATATCGGGTAAATTCCATGCTTCTTCTTCATCATTTGTAGAATAACTAAAATATTCTGCCCTAATACCTAAAGTAAAATTTCGGTTAACATCTACATTTATCCCTCCTGCAAGACTAAAGGTATTCACATCGTCATAAACTAAACCAAAAGAATTACTGTATTGATAATCTTCGGCATCAGTGAAGTCAAAAAAGGTTGTATTATGTCTATACAATGCCTTATTTCTATCGGCCAAATAGCCCCCACTTATATTATAACTCATATTACTGGACAGCTTTCCCTTTAAACCAACATAGGCATTGTACTGCTGGTCTGTGGGCATAATAAACAATGTTGGCGATACAAAAGGGTTTTCGTTTGCAAAATCGTAATACGAATTTTGTATCACCCCCCCCTCAATACCAGCGTAAGCAATCAACACATCATTAACCAAGCGGTAAGTGGCTGTTATTTTTGGGTAGATATAAAACTTGCCATCACCACTTTCCTTATCACTCAAATAAAATAGCGATGCACCAAAATTAACGGTTAAATCGTCCTGTTTCATCTCATACTGTGACCCCACTCCTATTTGAAAGTTCCCATAATTTAAGGCTTCACTTATATCGAAAGACCCACCTATGTAATCAAAAACCAAATCTGTAGACAATTCCTCTTCTCCAATGGGAATATCAAATATCGTTTTAAATTTGAAACGGTTTTCACCCGATCCATGATTATCACCAAAACGTCTAAAAAAGAAACTTCCTGAATTAATATAAGTGTCTTCAAAAGCGATGTCGCCACCAAAATGGGCGCTGTAAAACGAATGATCTACTTGGATATTACTGGATTTAGTAAAATTAACTAAAGCCTCTTCCACACCATACCAATTATAAGTCTGTCTTTGAAAACCGCCTTCTACATTCCAAGATAAATCCCGTAATCGTGACGAATAATTGACATTGATTTTAGAATCTGAAAAATCGTCTTCAAACTGTACGCCTTCAATACCACCCTGTGAGGAATGATGACTTAAATAACCTCCAACGCTTTCGGTTCTGCTAATGGCATGATTTAAATATAACTCGCCCAAAAGGGTTGTATATGTACCTACACCTAAAGTAGCATAATTATCATATAGCTTCACGGGTTTTGTCTTTTCAACTACGGCAGCTTTTCCTTTTGCAGGAGTAAAGGTTGATGCTACTGGAATAGAGAAAATGTTATATTTGATATCCTTTTTTGTATCGGTTACGGCATCATCTAAGGTTGGGGTCTCCTTTACTTTAAAAGCATCGGATATAGATGGCGTATAAGGTTTAACAACATCTATAACCCCTGTATTAAGTGTATCGCTTTGCTTTCTTTGGGCAAATACTAATGTTATTTCTAATAAAAAAACAATTACTGTTATATGTTTTATGTGCTTTCGCATAAGTTTTGATTTACGATTGACGATTGACGAATTTTTAATTAATCTTCGGTTTGAATAGATGAATTTGTTTTTGCCTCTTCTTGCCTAATTTTGTCAAGTTCAGCTTTGGCCTCTTGAACTATATCATCAAACTCCTTAAAGTTTTCAATAACACTTTCTAAGATGTAAGTGGTCTGAAATGCATCGTTTAAGGCATAAAAGTTTTTAGCCATCAATACCAATCCTTTGGCACTATAATATTTATATCCTGAAAAGTCCTTTGCCAATTTTTGTACCGATTTATTCGAGGCTTCAAACTGACCTTCCTTATGCTTAAAGTATGCATTATAATAAAGTGCCTCAGCAGCAGTTTCTCCCATTGCCACGGTTTCTACATTGACATAAGCTGTTTTAGCTTTGGCTTCATCTCCAGTTTTTATGGCTGAACGGGCTATGATGATATAAGCGTCACTTTTAATTTTATTATCAATTTTGGAATTACCCAATACTTTTTCAGCATAACTTACAGCCTGATTGAATTTCTCCAATCGATAATTGGCCTTCATTAAATTAGACTGCGCAAAAATGACATTCTGCGAAAAGTTAGCCTCTTGCTCCAAGCGTGACAATAGTGGCATGGCTTCGTTCCAGTTTTTGCTTTCCAAATGGTATTGGGACAAACGTGACAATGCTTCTTCGGTAAATTCGTTTTGTGAGGCCCCAACCACATATTTATAATGCGGGGCAGCATTACCTTTCAAATCCTTTTTAAAATACAGCTGCGCTAAATAGAAATGGGATTGTAAGGCATGTATTCCGTTAGGGAACTCATTTAAATAACCATTAAATTGTTTAATGGCCTTATCGGTATTGTTATCCAAATACTGTTTTTCAGCAGCCTCGTAAGTCGCGTTTTCTAAATCGGCATCAGTAACTTCAACATAATCCAAACCGCGTACCCAATTAGCATATTCATTTACACGTCCTAAATCTATATATATCAATCGTGCCGTCGATACCGCCTGTTGTGCTTCTGGGGTATTAGGAAAATCGTTAGCTACTTTTTTAAATTTAGACAAAGCCTGTTCATTTTGGCTGTTATTATAATAAACCAACCCTTGACGTAACAATGCTTTAGGGACAAAAGAGCTCATACGGTACTCACTATTTAAACGGTTATAAGCTGTCATGGCCCTATCCGTTTGGCCTTCTTTTACATAAGAATTACCAAGCTCGTACATGGCGTCATCCCTTAATTTCGAATCGGAATACGCCTCTATAAACGTTTCCAGTTCTGTTATTTTTTTTGATGACTTTCCTAAATAGCCCGCACTTAATGCCTTCTGAAAAAATGGATAATCGGAATCTATTTCACTGATTTCAATCGCATGTTCGTAAGCCTCTATAGCTTTGTTATATTCGCTTGACACAAAATAACCATCGCCCAATCTCAAATAGGCATCATTAAGCCTTACTTTATCTTCCTTTGTGTTTTTAATGAACGTATTGAAATACTCTGTTGCCTTGGTATAATTCTTTAGTTTAAAATAGGTGTAGGCTATATTATAATCTATATTCTCCATTTCTGACAACGCAAATTGTCCCTGTTGTTCAAACTGTTTGAAACCAACCAATGCATCATTATAATTGGTTAAATTAAAATCGGTTTCGGCTTTCCAAAATATGGCCCTAGCTGTATAATTTGAATCCCTTGGTTCTTTTAACGAAGCTTTAAACAAATTTGAAGCCTCCAAATATCGTCCCTCATTAAAAAGCTCAATACCTCTATAAAATGCCACTTTTTGATAAGCCACTTTGTTTTCAAAACTTCGCTTACCTTCCAATAGGTTTAAAGCTTCTTTAAAATTTTTTGATGTAATATAAGAGTCTATTAACAAAGTTTCAATTTCCTCTTTATAACTCGTGTTGGGGTATTTATCCAAATATCCTGCTAAAACTTGTGGTGTTGGCTGATACGGATTCCCTATTTCATAACTAATCTTAGCATAATTCAACCATGCATCTTCTTGGATTTTTAAGTTGAAATCCATTTCAGAAGCATTTTTAAAGGCGTTTAATGCCTCTTGCTTTTTATCTAAATTGATATAGCTCTCGCCTAAATGATAATAGGCATTTTGGGCGATTGAATTGTTTCCTCCAACAAATTTATTAAACTCAGACACAGCATTTTCGTAATCCCCTTGTTTGTAATAGGCATATCCCAACTGATAGAAATCGGTGTTGTTCCACTTACCGCGTTTACCTTTATATGCCTTTAAATAAGGAATGGCTGATTCATATTGCTTTAAGTTAAAATAACTTTCCCCAATAATTTTTGAGAGTTCGGAAACTTCGGCTTCATCACTAGCATCTATGCGTTCTTTTGCCAATTCGATCGCTTTTTCAAATTTCCCCAGCTTAAAGTTTAAATCGGCTTGGTAATACGACAATTTTTCTTGATATCGTTCTTGGTCACTTACTTGGTCAAAATACTCATTAGCTTGATCGTAATCGTCACTTTCATAAGCCATAAAGCCTATATAATATTTAGCTTGAGAACCATATTTTTGTGAATTCTCCACACGGCTCAAATATTTTTTGGCCTCCTTAAAACGTTTTGTTGAAAACGCAGCATAGCCGTTGTTAAAATTAAATTTATCCCGTTCAAATCTACTTAAAGCATCTTCGTTTACTTTGTCGTACCACTTCTTGGCATAGGCGTATTTGGAATTCTCAAAATAGTAATCGCCTACATCTACAAAAGCGGTATTACACTTTGTACTGGTTGGATATTCTTCTACAAAATCTTCTACCAAACCATCGGCATTTTGTTGATTTAATCGTACTGCACAATTGGCTATATAATATGCACAATCAGATTTCATGATTTCCTCGTCAGCAGTTTTTTTAACATGCCTAAACATGGATTGTGCTGCTAAATATTGCTGATTTTTATATAAGGAAAGTGCTTTTTGATAATCTACTAAATTACTAGTATATGTTGCTGATTGCTGGCAAAACACATGAAAACTAAACGGCAAAACCAGCACTAGTACTGCTAATTTATTAATTGTCATTAACGTTGGGGTTTAAATTTAAAATCAAAGATAATTTAATCTAAACCTTATAACGCAACAATCGTGCTATAATTATAAACGAAGTTATTAAATGTGATTTTAAGACAATGGAGTTTAGATTATAGAGCCTAGATAGCGCAATATTTGTTTGAAAACCTTTAACTTTGAGCTTTAAACTCTGAACTTAAAAATATGCCTAATCCTATTTTACAATTAAAAAACGCATCCATTTATCAAGGTGGAAGCCTTGTACTTTCAAATGTTAACGTAGAAGTAAACAAAGGTGATTTTGTGTACTTAATTGGTAAAACAGGCTCTGGAAAAAGTAGTTTTATGAAAACACTATATGGCGACCTCGCCTTAGCTGAGGGTGAAGGCCATATTGTAGATTACAATTTAAAAACACTCCAAGAAAAAGATATTCCATTTTTAAGACGCAAGTTAGGTGTGGTTTTTCAGGATTTTAAATTACTTACCGATAGGACAGTTAAGGATAATTTATTGTTTGTTTTAAAAGCAACAGGATGGAAGGACAAAACCAAAATGGACACCCGTGTTGAAGAAGTTTTAACAAAAGTAGACATGAAAACCAAGGGTTTTAAATTTCCTCACGAACTTTCTGGTGGAGAGCAGCAACGTATTGCAATTGCAAGAGCTTTGTTAAATAATCCTGAGCTTATTTTGGCTGATGAACCTACTGGGAACCTCGATCCACAAACTAGTGTAGAGGTTATGGAAGTACTTCAAGATATTAATAAAAATGGCAACACCATTTTAATGGCCACACACGACTATGCCCTTTTGCTTAAATACCCAAGCAAAACCTTAAAGTGTGATAATAATGAAGTTTATGAAGTCGTACAAAGAAAGGCTTAATCATTCAACACCTTCCAAAGCTTGTCTTTTAGCTCTTGAATGCCCTGATGTGCTATCGAGGAAATAAACACATAAGGAATAGGCAACTCATTATCCAATTCTGTTTTTAATTCGGCCTTAAGCTCATCATCCAGCATATCACATTTTGATATGGCTATCATACGCTCCTTGTCCAACATTTCTGGATTATAGCGCCTTAACTCATCCAACAATATATCGTATTGCTTTCTAATATCATCGGCATCAGCTGGAATTAAAAACAACAAAACCGAATTACGTTCAATGTGCCTTAAAAAATAATATCCCAAGCCTTTACCTTCGGCAGCGCCTTCAATAATTCCTGGAATATCTGCCATCACAAAACTCTTAAAATCGCGATACTCTACAATACCCAAATTGGGCTTAAGGGTAGTAAACTCATAATCGGCTATCTTTGGTTTTGCTGAAGTCATTACTGAGAGTAAGGTAGACTTACCTGCATTGGGGAAACCTACCAAGCCTACATCAGCCAACACCTTTAATTCTAGAGTAATATTTTTTTCCTCAAGAGGCAATCCAGGTTGTGCATAACGCGGTGTTTGGTTGGTGGCCGATTTAAAATGCCAGTTCCCTAATCCTCCCTTACCTCCTTTGGCTATAATTTTTTGATCACCATGTTGGGTAATCTCAAAAATAACGGTATTAGTTTCCGTATCTCGAACTACCGTACCTAATGGCACTTCTACATAAACATCTTCACCATCTGCCCCTGTGCTTCTACTACTACCACCATGCTCTCCATGACCTGCCCGAACGTGCTTTTTAAACTTTAAATGAAAAAGTGTCCATAGGTTAGAATTACCTCGAATAATAACATGACCACCACGCCCACCATCACCTCCATCGGGTCCTCCTTTGGCGATATATTTTTCGCGATGTAAATGGGCGGAGCCTTTACCCCCGTTACCGGAAGCGACATACATTTTAACAAAATCAACAAAATTACCTTCGGTCATGTTTGAGTTTAAAGTTTATAAAGTTTAAAGTTCAACGTTTAAACTCTATTGAAGTTTACAGTTTGTCAATAACAGCACTCAAACGTTGAGTAATATCTTCTATACTACCAACACCGTCAACACCAAAGTATTTGTCTTGTACCGAATAGTAATCTTTCAGTACAGCTGTCTTATTGTAATATTCGGTGATTCTGTTTCTTATAATAAATTCATCGGCATCATCTGTCCTACCACTGGTTTCACCTCTTTTTAGTAAACGTTCAACTAAAATCTCATCGTCAACTTCTAAAGCAATCATTGCATTAATTTGAGAGTCCTTGCTATCCATTAATTTATCCAATGCTTGAGCTTGTGCATTAGTACGTGGAAACCCATCAAAAATAAATCCATTGGCGTCGGCGTTTTTTTCTACTTCCGCATTGAGCATATCAATAGTGACTTGATCTGGCACCAATTCACCCTTATCCATATAAGACTTAGCCAACATCCCTAGTGCTGTTTCATTTTTAATGTTATATCTAAATACATCTCCGGTAGAGATATGCACTAAATTATATTTTTTCTTTAAAAATTCAGCCTGGGTTCCTTTTCCTGCCCCAGGAGGGCCAAAAAGCACTAGATTTGTCATATGTTGTGTTTCTTTTATTTGATATACTTCTGGTATATCCCTTCCTAGTCCATCATAGTCCAAACCAAAACCAACTATAAATTTGTTAGGAATCTCTATACCAATGTAATGGAGTTTAAAATCCTTTTTATATGCTTCGGGCTTGTAAAATAAAGTTGCTATTTTCAAGGTTTTCACCTTTTCATTTTTAAAAATACGGTGTACTTCAGCCAAGGTATTTCCCGAATCAATAATATCTTCTAAAATTATTACAGTACGCCCAGTTAAATCCTGAGTCAATCCAATTAAACGTTGAATATCCTCAGTAGATTTAACCCCTTCATAGGAAGCTAGCTTAATGAACGTAACTTCACAAGGTTTAGGATATTTTTTTACAAAATCACTTACAACCATAAACGAACCATTTAAAATCCCAACAAAAACAGGAATGTCATCACCAATATCATTGGCTATGTCCTTTGCCATTCTTGTTAGTGCATCATCAATTTTTTTGGCAGAGATAAACGGTTTAAAGTATTTATCGTGAAGTTTTATCAACGTTATTAATTTTAAAAAAGCAAAGATAGTAAATGATTTTTGTCTCGATAGTTATCTAGGTGAGATTTTTGAAATACGTTATACAAGCTTTTTTGATATTAAAATGTATTTTTGCCTAACCTTAATTTAGTTTCGAGCAAAACTTATACAATGAACTATTTCTCTTCGAGTTTTAAACTTGGTATTTTGGGCGGTGGACAACTTGGTAAAATGTTACTCTACAATACTAGGAAATTTGATATCTACACATGTGTTTTAGAAGCCAGTGAAGAAGCTCCATGTAAAATTGCCTGTGATGAATTCCATTTAGGTGATTTGATGGATTATGAAGCGGTTTTTAATTTTGGAAAACATGTTGATATACTAACCATTGAAATTGAAAACGTTAATGTCGACGCCCTGGAAGCTTTAGAAAAAGAAGGCATAAAAGTATATCCAGCTTCTAAGACCTTGCGGACTATACAAAATAAAGCTAAACAAAAATTGTTTTATGTAGACAATGAGTTACCAACAGCCCCTTTTTTGCGATTTGCTTACACTTCTGAAATTAAAGATGCTATAAACCATGGTAGTCTATCCTTACCCTTTGTATGGAAATCGGCCCAATTTGGTTACGATGGACAAGGTGTGAAAATTGTAAAAACATTAAAGGATTTAGAAGGTTTACCCAATGTGGAATGCATCGCAGAAACCTTAATCCCATTTAAAAATGAATTAGCCGTCATTGTAGCTCGAAATGCCTCGGGTGAAATTAAAAGTTACCCTGTTGTGGAAATGGAATTTCACCCAGAAGCCAATCAAGTTGAGTATGTAATTTGCCCCGCTAGAATTCCCGACAATGTTGCCAAAAAAGCGAAAGAAGTCGCTTTAAGAACTTCAAAAGCATTTAACCATGTTGGCTTGCTCGCTGTAGAAATGTTCCAAACCCAAAATGATGAGATCTTAATAAACGAAGTGGCCCCTAGACCTCATAATTCTGGGCATCAAACCATTGAAGCAAGTTATACATCACAATTTGAACAACATATAAGAGCTATCTTGGACTTACCTTTAGGTAGAACCGATAATAAAGTTGGCGGTGTTATGGTAAATTTGGTTGGTGCCGAAGGTTACACCGGTAATGTAGTTTACAAAAACCTTGAAAACATAATGCAAATGGATGGTGTAACACCTCATGTTTATGGTAAAAAACAAACCCGTCCTTTTAGAAAAATGGGTCATGTTACCATAGTTAATGAAGATTTAAATAAAGCCAGACGCATTGCTGAAGCAGTTAAAAAAACAATACAAGTAATAAGTGATTAAATTACAACAATCAAATTCCGAATTACAAAAATAGATGTTTTTGATTTTGGAATTTAAAATTTGGAATTTTATGAGTAAAGTAGGTGTAATCATGGGAAGTAAAAGTGACCTTCCCGTTATGCAAGATGCCATAGACATCTTAAAAGGTTTTGATATTGAAGTTGAAGTCGACATTGTTTCGGCACACCGCACTCCTGAAAAATTATTTGATTATGGAAAAAACGCCCATAGTAGAGGCTTTTCTGTAATTATTGCAGGAGCAGGTGGAGCGGCACATTTGCCAGGCATGATAGCCTCGCTATCCCCACTACCAGTAGTTGGTGTTCCGGTTAAAAGCAGCAATTCTATAGACGGTTGGGACTCGGTACTTTCCATTCTACAAATGCCAGGAGGTGTTCCAGTAGCGACCGTAGCATTAAATGGTGCCAAAAATGCAGGGATTTTAGCGGCTCAAATTATTGGATCTCATGATAAATGTGTATTGGATAAAATTATAGCTTACAAAGAAGGCCTTAAAATTAAGGTAAACGAATCTGCTAAAAGTTTAAAATAAAAAAACCTCAAATCTCTTTGAGGTTTCTAGCTATTAACAAAAATCCTAATGAGTTAGTCACTCTTTTAATTACTGCGGCAAATATATAAAATTTTTATTATGCACGCATAACATTATTTAAAATTAACATAATTATTTTTATGTCCAGCAATATTATTAATCAGAAATTCAAAACTCCTTTTCAAACTGCACCTTTTTCGAAAATTAAAGACCAGCATTTCCTACCCGCCTTTAAAAAAGCCATTGCAAGTACTAAATTGGAAATCGATGCTATTGTAAATAATACTGAGGCACCTACTTTTAAAAATACCATTGAAGCTTTAGAGTTTTCTGGTGAACAATTAGACAGAATTTCAAGTTTATTTTTTAATCTAAATTCGGCTGAAACCAACGACACCATTCAAAAAATTGCACAAGAAGTTTCACCTCTTTTATCTGAATTTAGTAACGACATTACTTTAAATGAATCTTTATTTAAAAGAATTAAATTAGTTTATGAGTCTAAAGATGAACTAAATCTAAGCACAGAGCAACACTTATTACTGGATAAAAAATATAAAAGCTTTTCAAGAAATGGTGCAAACCTCACAGAGGATAAGAAATTAAAACTTAGGTCAATTGATAAAAAACTCAGTAAGTTAAAACTGAAATTTGGCGAAAATGTATTAGCAGAAACCAATAACTTTGAAATGCTAATCACTAACGATAGTGATTTGTCCGGTTTACCCGAAGGCGCAAAAGAAGCGGCCAAACAATTGGCTGAATCTAAAAACAAAGAAGGTTGGCTTTTCACACTGGATTACCCTAGTTACATTCCATTTGTTACATATGCCGATAACCGTGACCTACGTAAAAAAATAACACTTGCTGCTGGAAGTAAAGGCTTTCATAATGATGATCTAGACAACCAAAAAAACGTTTTGGAAATTGCCAACTTGCGTCACCAACGTGCCAATTTATTGGGTTATAAAACCCATGCCCATTTTGTTTTAGAGGAGCGTATGGCAGAAACACCAGAGAATGTAGAAAGTTTCTTAAATGAATTATTGGAAAAAGCCAAACCAGCTGCGGAACGAGAGTTTGAAAATTTAGAACAGTTTGCTAAGACATTGGACAACATCGATCAGCTTAAAAAATGGGATGGTGCTTATTATTCGGAAAAATTAAAACAAAAACTGTTTGACCTAGATGATGAAAAGCTAAAACCCTACTTCAAGCTAGAAAATGTTATTAGCGGTGCCTTTGCAGTAGCCAATAAATTATTCGACCTACAATTTCAAGAAATTAATACGATTGACAAATACCATAAGGATGTTTTAACATATAAAGTTACAAATACCCAAGGTGATTTTATTGCTATTTTTTATGCCGATTTCTTCCCAAGAACCGGAAAGCGTAATGGTGCATGGATGACCTCTTACAAACCACAATACACTAAGAATGGAGAAAATAGCAGGCCACATATTTCTATTGTCTGCAACTTTACAAAACCAACAAATTCAAAACCCTCATTATTAACTTTTAATGAAGTAACAACATTGTTCCATGAGTTTGGTCATGCCTTACATGGCATGTTGGCCAACACCACCTACCCTAGTCTGTCGGGAACCAATGTGTATTGGGATTTTGTGGAACTGCCCAGTCAAATATTGGAAAATTGGTGTTATGAAAAAGAAGCCTTGGAATTGTTTGCGATGCATTACCAAAATGGCAAAGTTATTCCTATGAACTTGGTTGAAAAAATCAAGGAATCTGCTACCTTTCATGAGGGTATGCAAACCTTGCGTCAGTTAAGTTTTGGTTTATTGGATATGAGCTGGCACGCTGGCGAATCACCAGAGACTATTAAAAATGTAAAAGCACACGAATTAAAAGCCTTTAAAAACACAACTTTATATCCAGAAACAGAAAACACATGTATGAGTACAGCCTTCTCCCATATTTTTCAAGGTGGTTATTCATCTGGATATTATAGTTATAAATGGGCTGAGGTATTAGATGCCGATGCCTTTGAATATTTTAAAGAGGAAGGTATTTTCAACAAAACCGTAGCCAATAAATTTAAAGACCATATATTATCGCAAGGGGGCACCGAAAACCCCATGACACTCTATAAACATTTTAGAGGGCAGGAACCGAACCCTGAAGCCTTATTAAGACGAGCAGGATTGATAAAATAAGTTGAATTCTTTTTACTCGGACTTTCATAAAAAAATATATACAAATAAACTTTCAATATTTATCACAGCTCATTGAGAACTAATAAAATCTAAGTTTACTGCATTAATAATAAACTACTTCAACTTTTATCTTCAGAATTTAAAAGTCTAAAACATCTATCTAGATACTTTATAGATGGATCTAAAGTTTGTATAGAAAAAGATATATTACAATAAACCACATCAATTGAGGTTTATTAATTATTCATTTTTTTGTCCTATTTTTGATATTCAAAAAAATGCTATAATGCCTGAACACCTAATTAACCCTAACAATTGGATAGATTTGTATTCCGATTACTTATACAACTATACCATATCAAGGGTTAGGGATCGGGAGATGGCACAGGATTTGGTTCAGGATACGTTTTTAGCTGGTTTAAAATCAATGGAAAACTTTAAAGGGGAGGCCAGTGAGCGCACATGGTTAGTTTCCATTTTAAAGCGAAAAATTATTGATCATTACCGCAAAATAAATTCCAACAAAGGGAAGGCCGAAATTAGAATTAACTACAACGATACTGATAATGAAGGTGATTGGCTGGAAGAACGTGTTGCCGATCCATTTGATAGGACTGCCGAAGACAGTATTCAAAATAGAGAGCTTGGGGATGCCATACACGACTGTTTAAGCAAACTACCCCAAAAGCAAGCAGATGTTTTTAAACTCAAAACCATTCAAGGCTTTGAAACCGAAATAATTTGTAATGAGTTAAACATAACACCGTCTAACCTTTGGGTTATTGTACATAGAGCACGAACCGCCATGGCAAATTGCTTAAAACAAAATTGGTTTTAAATTATGAGTAAGATTAAAATTGTTATTCCTTGCGACGAAGCCAACCATGTTTGTGATAAAACGCAATACAAGAATGCTACCCTTTGGGAAAAAATAAAACTTAACATACACCTCTTATATTGTAGGGCCTGTAGGGATTACACAAAAAACAATACCAAACTCACAAAAGCCATTCAGAAATCAAAGGTTGAATGTTTAGACCAATCTACTAAGATTAAAATGAAAACAACTTTGGATAAAGCTATAGAAGAGAAATCAAACTAACGAAAGAGTAATTTTAGGATAAGCCAAAATATAGGTAAGCCTTCTACCCAAAATCCACTATAATATTTCCCTTGTTCAACTTTTGCATATATTAAAAGTAAAAGTATGACCAATGTAACTATAAATAACGCCAACACTCCATAAAACACAAATTTCTTCTTAAATAATTCCAATAAAAAAAACACAACCAATAAAAACACACCAACCTGTTTGGTTTGTCTAACACCTATTTCTTGTGGGATTGTGGAAAGCTTCAAACTATCGTATCGTAAATCCCTGATTTCGAAAGGCAACATTAAAACAATTATTAAGATATAACGCTGTATACCCGTTAAAATGAAATCAGAATCAAAGCTGTAATTTGTGCCGATAAATGGAAAGTAAACCGTTACCCCTGTCCAAACCAATGCTATTAAATATATTTTAAGTCCGCCAATACTCCTTAAATTATGCTTGTTATCCAGGAAAAAACGTTTTGGCAAAAATGGTATGGCATACAAAAATGTTAGCATAGCCAAAATCGAAATAAAAAGAAGTTTTTCAACAGGTAACCAAAACGCATAATAACACATGAACAGAAAGCAAAACAATGAAAAAACCTGAATATACCTTAACCAATTGGCCAAACTCCTATGATGAAATTTAGCTAAGCCATAATATTTGACAAAATTATATCCCGTAACAGACGAAAATAGCACAAACATTAGTATTGTGGAATCAACTGAAATGTCGTAATCTAGCATCGTAATATAGGTAAGGGAAACAACAGCCAATGCTACATGCAGACTGCTATTAATATAGAAATTAAAAAGCTGTTTTAGTACCACCATATTACAAAATTAACTAAAGTGTTGATAACGGCTTTAAATGGTTAAAAACTTTGTTAATCCATTAATAAATAACATTAATTATTACGTATTTTTGCAAACTATATAATAAATCATCTTAACGACTATAATTAATGAATACTAACGCTTTTGCTCTGCGTCACATTGGCCCCAATGAAAATGATCAAAACCTAATGTTGGAAGCTTTAGGTTTAAACTCCATAGATCAGCTTATTTATGAAACCATCCCAGATGATATTCGGTTAAAAAAGAAACTGAATTTGGAAGAACCCATGACGGAACATGAGTATTTATTGCATATTCATGACCTTTCAAAGAAAAATAAAGCTAGAAAAACATATATTGGCTTAGGATATCATCCAACAGTTATGCCTGCGGTTATTCAACGTAATATTTTGGAAAACCCAGGATGGTACACCGCATACACCCCTTATCAGGCCGAAATTGCACAAGGAAGGTTAGAGGCTCTTTTAAATTTTCAAACTATGGTTACCGACCTTACCGGTATGGAAATAGCCAATGCGTCATTACTTGATGAAAGTACGGCTGCTGCTGAAGCTATGGGATTGTTATTCGCCGTTCGTGGCAGAGCACAGAAAAAAGCTGGTGTTAATCAATTTTTTGTTTCAGAAAACATCTTACCCCAAACACTTTCGGTATTACAAACTAGAGCCACACCTATTGGTATTGAATTGGTTGTAGGTAATGAAAAAGATTTTGATTTTTCCGAAACTTTTTTTGGAGCTATTCTACAGTATCCAGGGAGAGATGGCCAGATAACTAATATTGAAGCTTTTATTAAAAAAGCTAACGCTGCCAACATAAAAGTAGCTGTAGCTGCCGATATTTTAAGTTTGGTAAAACTTGAAGCCCCTGGTAAGTTTGGAGCTGATGTTGTAGTTGGAACGACCCAACGTTTTGGAATTCCCATGGGGTATGGTGGGCCTCACGCGGCATTTTTTGCAACAAAAGAAGCTTACAAACGTGATATTCCCGGACGTATTATAGGTGTTACTAAAGACCTCAATGGCAATAGGGCGCTGCGTATGGCTCTACAAACACGAGAGCAACACATAAAACGTGATAAAGCAACATCAAACATTTGTACAGCTCAAGTGCTTTTGGCTGTTATGGCTGGAATGTATGCAGTTTATCATGGCCCTAAAGGATTACAGTTTATAGCAAACAAAATTCATAATAAAGCATCTAAACTTGTAGAAGCATTAGCAAGTTTAGGTTACAATCAGGTTAATACATCGTTTTTTGACACACTTCAAATAAAAACCAAAGCAAAAAAAGTAAAGAAAGTTGCTACAGAAAAAAGGGTCAATCTTTGTTATCCTGATAAAAATACGGTTACAGTTTCAGTAAATGAAACGACTTCAATTAGAGACATTAACTATCTAATCTCCATTTTTGCAGAAGCAGCAAATAAAGAAACTATAGTAATAGACTCAATAACCGAAGCCAATAATATAGATGCCTCGGTTAAACGAATAACACCTTTCTTAACCGAGCCTATTTTTAACAGTTACCATTCTGAAACTGAATTAATGCGTTATATCAAGCAGTTAGAACGCAAGGATTTATCACTTAACCATTCCATGATTTCTTTGGGATCCTGTACCATGAAACTAAATGCAGCCTCAGAAATGTTGCCGTTAAGTTGGTTTAAATGGGGAAACATTCACCCATTTGCACCACTAAAGCAAGCTAAGGGATACTTAGAGGTCTTAAAGTCTTTGGAAGACCAATTAACCGAAATTACTGGTTTTGCAGCCACTTCATTACAACCCAACTCTGGAGCCCAAGGGGAATTTGCAGGACTTATGGTTATTAAAGCTTATCATGAATCGAGAGGTGACTATCATAGAAACATATGTTTAATACCCTCATCTGCCCATGGCACCAATCCCGCGAGTGCTGTTATGGCTGGCATGAAAGTAGTAGTAACTAAATCTACAGACGAAGGCAATATAGATGTTAATGACCTTCGTGAAAAAGCCGAATTACATAAAGATAATTTAGCCGCCTTGATGGTCACCTACCCATCTACACATGGCGTATATGAATCGGCTATCAAAGAGATAACTAAAATTATTCATGATAATGGCGGACAAGTTTATATGGACGGTGCCAATATGAATGCACAGGTTGGCCTGACAAACCCGGGCAACATTGGAGCCGATGTATGTCATTTAAATTTACATAAAACATTTGCCATTCCCCATGGTGGTGGTGGTCCAGGTGTTGGTCCAATATGCGTAGCTAAACAGTTAGTTCCTTTTTTACCGGGCAATCCTGTTAAGAAAGTAGGTGGTGATAAAGCAATAACAGCAATTTCAGCAGCACCATATGGTTCGGCCTTAGCCTGTTTAATATCTTATGGCTACATTAAAATGTTAGGTGCAGAAGGCTTGACAGAAGCCACCAAGATCGCTATACTGAATGCCAATTACATGAAAAAGCGTTTAGAGGGTAGCTTTGACACTTTATACTCAGGCGAACGTGGTAGAGCTGCTCATGAGATGATTGTAGACTGCCGTCCATTTAAAGCCAAAGGTATAGAGGTTTCAGATATTGCTAAACGTTTAATGGATTACGGATTCCATGCCCCTACCGTATCTTTCCCTGTAGCAGGAACTTTAATGATTGAGCCAACAGAAAGTGAAAGCAAGGCTGAAATTGATCGTTTTTGTGATGCGTTAATTTCCATTAAAAAAGAGATTGATGCCGTTACCATTGAAGATAATAATAACGTTCTGAAAAATGCACCGCATACTTTGGAAATGGTAACCGACGACAAATGGTTGCTTCCCTATTCCCGTGAAAAAGCAGCTTTCCCATTGGACTATGTAAAAGACAATAAGTTTTGGCCTAGCGTAAGACGTGTAGATGATGCTTACGGAGACAGGAATTTAATATGTACTTGTGCACCTATTGAGGACTTTGTAGAGGCATAATTTAGTAACTGAACATCGTAAAGTCATCCCATGAAAATTCGTCATATTAATTAAAGAAATTATATTAGCTCTTTAAGTTTAAACTATGAACATAAAAATAACTGGAACTGGAAGCTATATACCCGATGATATTGAAAAAAATGAGAGTTTCCATGATCGTGAATTTTTAAATTCAGATGGTTCTTCCATAAACGATCCCAACGAAATTATTGTCGAAAAGTTTAAATCGATAACAGGGATTATTGAACGCCGTTATGCTAAACCTCATTTAAATGCCTCCGATCTTGCTTTTTTTGCCTCTGAAAAAGCCATTGAAGATGCCAAAATAGATCCAGAAACTATCGATTACATTATTGTAGCACACAATTTTGGCGATGTAAAGCACAATACCATTCAAAGTGATATGCTACCTTCATTAGCTTCGAGAGTAAAACATAGCTTGCGCATTAAAAACCCTAAATGCATTGCTTATGATATTCTGTTTGGCTGTCCCGGTTGGATTGAAGGTGTTATCCAAGCAAAAGCCTTTATTCAATCTGGTTTGGCTAAACGTTGTTTGGTAATTGGCTCAGAAACCTTATCCAGAGTAGTCGACAAACACGATAGGGATTCTATGATTTTTTCAGATGGTGCAGGTGCAACTATTATTGAAGCTACAGATGAAGAAGGCGGTATTTTAGCACATGAATCTGGAAGCTTCACATATGATGAAGCCTACTATCTCTTCTTTGGCAACTCTAACAACCAGGAACTATGTAGAGATACCCGCTATATTAAAATGGACGGAAGAAAAATCTATGAGTTTGCCCTAAATAATGTTCCAAAAGCAATGAAAACCTGTTTGGATAATAGTGGTGTAGATATAAAGGACGTTAAAAAAATATTAATTCATCAAGCCAACGAAAAGATGGATGAAGCTATTTTAAAACGCTTTTATAGACTTTACAGAACAGAAATCCCAGAATATGTCATGCCCATGAGTATTCAAAAATTGGGTAATAGTTCGGTGGCGACAGTCCCTACTCTTTTCGATTTGGTAAAAAACAACAAATTGGACAACCATCATTTAAACAAAGGTGATGTCATTATATTTGCTAGCGTAGGGGCAGGCATGCATATTAATGCCATAGTTTACAAGTGCTAATATGTACGAAAAAACCTATCCAAATAAACGTTTTAAACTTACCCTTGAATTTTTAGAGAAGCACGTTTCTAAATCGGAAAGCATACTCGATTTAGGTATTAAAAACCCATTTTCTGAAATAATGAGTTCAAGGGGATACCAAGTTGAAAATACCAAAGGCGAGGATTTGGATTTAGACACTTCAACTATAAAGCATTCAGATGCTGATGTTGTTACTGCTTTTGAGATTTTTGAGCATCTAATCTCTCCTTTTACAGTTTTACAAAGTATAAAAGCCAATAAACTTATAGCAAGTGTTCCACTTAGATTATGGTTTTCTAAAGCCTATAAATGTGAAACAGATTTGTGGGACAGACATTACCACGAGTTTGAAGATTGGCAATTCGATTGGTTATTGGAAAAAGCAGGCTGGAAGATCATTGAACGAAAGAAATGGACACATCCCACAAAACAAATTGGCATACGTCCAATTTTAAGATGGTTTACACCAAGATACTATATCGCTTATGCAGAAAGAGTTTAAATTTAAACTTTAACTTTCATACTTTTGAATTTCTACATTGTCATACCCGCACATAACGAAGCCAGTGTTATTGGGCTTACATTAGATTCATTGCTAAACCAAACATTATTACCTAAAAAGCTGGTTGTAGTTAATGACAATTCTACCGACAGTACAAAAGATATAGTTAAAGATTATACTGAAAAACATGCTTGGATAACATTGGTAAACTCAAAGTCTTCTAACGAACATTTACCAGGCTCAAAAATTATTAATGCATTTTATAAAGGTTATAATACCATAGATGAAGATTACGATGTGATATGTAAGTTTGATGCCGATTTAATTTTTCCACCTAACTATTTAGAATGCTTGGCCGTTCATTTTAACTCAAGTCCCAATTTAGGATTAACTTCAGGATTTTGCTACGTTGAAAAAAATGGTCAATGGGTCTTGGAAAACTTAACTAGAAAAGATCATATTCGTGGTGCCCTAAAAGCCTATCGAAAAGATTGCTTTATACAAATAGGTAAATTAAAACCATCTATGGGCTGGGACACAGTTGATGAACTTTTGGCCAAATTCTATGGTTGGAAAATTATAACAGATGAGTCTTTACACGTAAAACACCTAAAACCAACAGGAGCTAGCTACAACAAAAATTCAAAATATTTACAAGGCGAAGCCATGTACAAAATGCGCTATGGTTTTTTAATTACGTTAATTTCGGCTTTAAAACTGGCTTTCAAGAAAAAAAAGCTTCAATTGTTTAAGGATTATATGGGCGGTTACTTTAAAGCAAAAAAGGAAGGATTGGAATTTTTGGTCACCGAAGAACAAGGACAATTTATAAGACATCTTAGATGGCGTGGAATGCTTTAAAGAAAAATGCTCTAACTTTATTTATGTTAGAACCTTTAGGATTGTTAGCTATTTTATTAACAATTGTTTAGAAACACTACCACTAGTCTCTACACTAGTTCTTCTACAAAGTAGAATCCACTTTTAAAATCGCTTACATTTAAGTCCTTAAGTTTAGATTGTCTACTAAATGACACATCTTCATTGTAAAGTTTAAAGTCTTTCAATTATTCAAGAACAAAGTCTAAAGGCTGACCTGTAGTAGCGTTAGGAAAACTTATACCCAAAAGTGAGGAAATGGTCGGTGCAATATCCGTTATCTCTGTTTTTTTAATGGTTTCGCCATGGATAATTCCTTTTCCAAAAAACAAAAGCGGCACATGTGTATCATAACTAAATCCACTACCATGTGTAGACCCTGTTTTAGGATAAGAAATATATCCTGGATCCGTGACCACTAAAACATCACCTGAACGCTTTTGGTTATATCCTTTTTGAAGTAAGGCTTCAATACCTGTTACAAACTCTGTAGTGCTAAGTGTGGTTGCAGAATATACTTTATCTACATGGTCGTAAGCAATCAATTCATTAACAATTGCTTCCTGTATATCCTCTAATTTTAAACCCATAGCTTTAACCTTATCCCTGTTTAAAAAGATTTGGTTATTACTTACATTTTCTACTAAATCCGAAGCTTTAAAAGTTTGCTCCATAAATGCATTGAATTTAATTCTGGTTTTAGCATTATCTAAATAGCCTGCCGGAATTTTAACGGACTGTAAATATGCCGGAACATTAACGGCTGCGTGATCGGCCGTTAGGAAAACAGTATAGTTATTTTTTCCTACTTGTTCGTCCAATACCACAAAGAAACGTTCTAAATCTTTATCCAATCGGATATAAGTATCTTCTATTTCTTTAGAATTCACACCAAAATTATGTCCCACATAATCGGGACTGGAAAAGCTTACTGCCAACACATCGGTTATAGTGTCTTTACCCAAACCCTCTCCTTTCAAAGCTGCAATAGTAAAATCGGTTGTTAAACTATTGCCATAAGCTGTTGCCTTTAACAAATCGTATCCTCCATTCGAATCTTTTAAAACATCTAACTGATATGGAAATGTGGCTGTTTCTTTCCCTCTAAATCCACCTTCAAAATCGTTTAAATCATTACCACTTTCTGTATAAGTTTCTATATCATACAATGTATTCCACTCCCTTAAATATTTGGATACTGAATGTTCGGCATTAAAATCCTTTACCCATTGAGGCAAGTCGTCCATATAATAGGTACTGGAAATCCAGTTCCCTTCATCCTTTCCCTGAAACCAATATGCTGCATTAGCTGAATGGCCAGCTGGTAAAATAGCTCCTCTATCCTTTATTGAAATTCCTATCGTTTTTCCTCTCATTTGTGTGAACAATCGATTTTCATCGGCTAATGTGGTTGTTTTTAATCTATGTGGAGACATTTGACCTGATCGATCATTAGTACCTACCGATCGCACCGATGTATCTCCTGCACAATACACATCTTGCTTTATATCCTTATCATACCAACCATTGCTAATTATACCGTGATATTTTGGTGTTGTTCCCGTATAAATTGAAGCATGTCCTGGACCTGTATAGGTAGGTATATAATTAAAATGATTGTTCTTACAATTAAAACCTTCATCGATCATACGCTTAAACCCTCCATCTCCATACTTATTATAAAAACGTGTCAAATAATCATACCGCATTTGGTCAACCACTATACCAACCACCAATTTGGGGTTGCTATGTACTTCCTTATTTTCTTCTTTTACTTTGCAGGATATTACTAAGCTTAATCCCAAAAGTACTAGGGTAATGTATTTCATCTTTACCTTTATTTTTGCAATTTCTCAAAAATAGGAAATCATAAATTAAAATTTAGGTCAAACACCACTAAGTTTTTTTTACTTTAGCATTAATAATTTATTATATGGCATACTTTCATCATATAGGGACTTACTTTTTAATGATTGCCGAAATGTTTCGCAAACCCACCAAATGGTCAGTGATGCGATCATTAATCTTTAAAGATGTTAATGATTTGGTTATTAGTTCATTAGGAATTATTGCTTTCATTTCATTTTTTGTTGGTGGTGTAATAACCATTCAAACAGCCTTAAACATAAGTAACCCATTAATTCCAAAATATTTGGTTGGGTTTGCTACCAGACAATCGGTAGTTTTAGAATTTGCACCTACGTTTACATCGATTATTATGGCAGGTAAAGTAGGCTCTTTTATTACGTCTAGTATAGGAACCATGCGAGTTACCGAACAGATAGATGCCTTAGAGGTAATGGGCATTAACTCAATAAACTATTTGGTTTTCCCTAAAGTGATTGCATTATTGTTCTATCCTTTTGCTATTGCTGTCGGTATGTTCTTAGGAATTTTGGGTGGTATGGCTGCTTGTGTTTATGGAGGCTATGCAACGGTGCCGGATTATATCTTGGGAATTCAAACCGACTTTGACACCTTTCATGTTACCTATTCGTTTATAAAGACTTTTATTTTTGCATTTGTGTTGGCTACCATACCATCCTATCACGGTTACTATATGAAAGGTGGCGCACTTGAAGTTGGTAAAGCCAGTACCACATCCTTTGTTTGGACCAGTGTGGTCATTATTTTATTAAACTATATTTCAACAGATATTATGTTAGGCTGATGATAGAAGTAAAAGAATTACATAAATCATTTGGAAACTCCCATATTTTAAAGGGTATTAGCACAACTTTTGAAAAAGGTCACACCAATTTGATTATAGGCCAGAGTGGATCTGGAAAAACAGTGTTTTTAAAATGTTTATTAGGTTTGTTTGACTATGAAGATGGATCAATAGCATACGATGGTAAGATTTTTTCTCAATTGAGTGAAGACCAAAAACGGGATTTAAGATCGCAAATTGGCATGGTATTTCAAGGCAGTGCCTTGTTTGACTCTATGACTATTGCCGAAAATGTGATGTTCCCTTTACAGATGTTTACTAAAATGAGCAAAAGTGAAATGGAAGATCGTGCCGATTTTGTGTTAAAACGGGTGAACTTAGCCGATGCCCATAATAAAATGCCAAGTGAAGCTTCGGGAGGTATGCAAAAAAGAGTAGCCATTGCAAGGGCTATTGTAAACAAACCACAATACTTATTTTGCGACGAACCTAACTCGGGTTTGGACCCTAAAACAGCCATAGTAATTGATAACCTGATTCAGGAAATTACTGATGAATACCAAATCACCACAGTAATCAACTCACACGACATGAACTCTGTTATGGAAATTGGTGAAAAAATTGTGTTCCTTAAAAATGGCTTTAAGGAATGGGAAGGCTCTAAGGACACTATTTTTAAAACAGACAATGTTGCTGTTACCGACTTTGTTTATTCTTCTAATCTCTTTAAAAAAGTACGTAGAATGTATTTGGAGGAGAACCAATAATATTTTACTAAATTATATCATAATCCAAATAGTCCTCCTGCTCCTATGGTTATGCTTTGAATATTTCCATTAAACATTCCATACTTCTTTTCAAAATTAGACATATAATAAGAGTAATTCAATTTAATTGCTGCAAATTCGTTGGCTTTAAATCTTTGTTTTCTAATCTTGAAATCTATGGTAATCCCAAATAGTGTTGCTCCTTTTTCGAATGTTATCTTTTCTTTCTCATAATCAAATATAACTTTTTCATCTTCTATATAATATGGGAAATTTGGATCTAGTGATTTAGACATTATACTTATCGATGAAATTCCTGCAATTGGCATAATTTTAAAATCACGACTCTCAAAAACATTTACACCTAAAAACAACTCTCCTCTATAAAAATAAGCTCTGGTTTTATGGCTCCAAGTTGTTGTATGCAATGAAATATCTTGTTTTGTTTTACTAACACCATAGTCAATCCTAACACCTAAAGCAATAACTCTCTTATATTCAAAAGTCCAAGATAGACCAAAGTCTATGAAATTTTTAAAGTTATCACCTAAATCATCTGCGAGTACAACGTATCCTAAATACAACCCTGGGCCATGACGCCACTTAAAAAGTGTCTCATCGTTAGACACACTATTAAAAGAATCTTGTTTAATAAAATTTAATCCTAAACTATAATCATTTATCCCTTGACTATAAGAAATGATTGAATTAAGGGCTAAAGCATAAATGAAAAAATTCTTTCCCATATACTCAATATATAAACCCTTGTAATTTGTATTCAATTAGAAGACTAATTCAAGTATCTTAAATATACGTTTTTTTTGAATTGAAAGGTTTTTTAAAAAGAAGAAAAAACTCAAATTAAATTTTGTTTTTCTGATGTGCTATTTGCGTTCAGCTACCACCAAGGTATCTAAATTCAATTTAAGTTTTAACCATTTTTCAAGTTTGTCTTTATCTTTTTTTCTAGTTTCCTCTTTGGTCAAGGAATCCACCCATTTTACGGTAAATACTGAAAGGGTGTCCATTTTTCTAAAATTAGAACTAATGACATTAGCATAAGACAGGCTTTCAATGGTTTCGTAATTGACTTTAACTTCCTGGGCCAACTCTTCAAAAGCGATGTAGTTCTTTTCGAGTTTGGATAGTTGCCTAACCTTATTTTCCAAAAAGTTTATTTTTTCGGTTTGTGACAAGAGGTCTAAGGAATCGCGTGTACGCAACTCTTCCATATAGCGCAGATTATCCAAATTTTTATTTTTATTCTGGTTAACTTTTAAAAGTGTATTCCCCAAAGCGTTATAGTCTTTCAATCTGTTTTGCAATATGGCTATAGTCGATTCAGGAATCTCGTCCAATCCAAAAGTATTCAACTCAATAAACGAATTTTCACTATCAACATAATTATATATGGCATTACTTTTTAGGTAATCGGAATGAGGCAATGTTGCTAATTCATTGGCCACAAAGTCCCTGGCATCTCTATTAAAATTACTTTCAGACAACACATTTAAAAAAGTCCATACAGCAGGCACCATTACAACTACCGCCAATAAAGTAGCCATTCTGGAAATAAATTGTCTTTTTTTAGAATTAACATATTTAAGCATAGGAAAGCGTAACAGTTTTAACACCACAAAAGTCGCCAACGCAATAAAAATGGTGTTAATAGTAAATAAGTACATCGCACCACCAAAATAAATGAGGTTGCCTTTGGCCAGACCATAACCTGCTGTACATAATGGTGGCATTAATGCTGTGGCAATGGCTACACCAAAAATAACCGACGCTATTGTACCTTTTTTAGTGCGCGCTATAATTAAAGCCAATCCACCAAAAAAAGCAATAAGTACATCCCTAATATCAGGGCGTACTCTACCGAGAAGCTCTGATGTATCTTCACTTAACGGAAACAGCCAAAAAAATAAAAAAGCTGTTATTAAACTTAATGAAATCATTATAGCCAAATTGATTAACGACCGCTTAAGTGTATCAATATCATTAATGGCAATAGATAAACCTACACCTAAAATTGGCCCCATAAGTGGAGAGATTAACATGGCACCAATAACTACTGCGGTTGCATTGGCATTCAATCCAATTGAGGCTACAAATATGGAACATACCAAAATCCAAGCTGTGGCACCTTTAAAAGAAATATCACCTTTTATGGCTGCAATAGTTGCTTCCCTATCAGTATCCTCCCTGAAATCGAGCAGTTCACTAAAAAAACGTTTTACACTTTTTAGTAATCCCCTAGCATCTTTCTTTACAGCTTCTTTAGATTGCTCAACTGCACCATTATTGGTCATGTTTTCTTCCGAAAAATTAAACTTAGATTCTTGGTCCATAACTTATCCATATTGTTCCCCAAATTGGTCTTTCACATTTTGAAGTGTTGTTTTAATATCCTGTTCCTTAGCTTTAGGAAAGATAAGCAAAACTTCGTCTTTATCAACAATAATATAATCCTCTAACCCATCCAACACCACAATTTTATCATTCTTGGTCCATATCATATTACCCGAAGCGTTGTTCACCAGGGTTCGGGCATTCACTACAGCATTTCTAGCTTTACCTTTATCTAATTTATCATATAAGCTACCCCAAGTACCCAAATCGTTCCAGTCGAATTCTGCAGCGATTACATACACATTGGTCGATTTTTCCATAATGGCATAGTCAACTGAAATGTTTTGTGCTTTAGTATAATGTTCCTTTATAAAATTGACTTCGTCTTTAGTATTATAACTTGAAACACCTTTTTCAAACAACTTAAACAATTCTGGTTGGTAATTTTGAAACGCTTTTACAACCGAAGTCACACTCCACATAAAAATACCAGCATTCCACAAAAAATTGCCCGCTGCAATAAATTGCTTGGCAGTTATGTAATCAGGCTTTTCTCTAAATTGGTTAACGGCTTTTGCAGCGTGTACCTCAATAGGCTCAGCAATAGCCTCATTTTGTGATTCAGAATCCAAATCATACTCAATATAACCATAACCTGTATTGGGAAACGTAGGTCGTATTCCTAAGGTTACAAGGGCATCGTTAGTTTGACAAAAATCAAATGCCTGTTGTACATTTTTGGTAAAGGCTTCTTCATCTTCAATCCAATGATCGCTTGGTGATACAACCATCAACGCTTCTGGATTTTCTTTTTGAATTTTTAATGACGCATACAAAATACAAGGTGCTGTATTTCTCATAGCTGGCTCTAAAACCACTTGATGTTGCCTTAACTCTGGCAGCTGTTCTAAAACCAAATCATTATAGTGTTCATTGGTTAAAATAAAAATGTTTTCTTTTGGAATTAGGAGAGATAACCTTTGAAATGTTTTTTGTAATAAGGTACTTCCAGTTCCCAACATATCGTGAAACTGTTTTGGAAAATCTTTTGTACTTACTGGCCAAAACCGTGACCCAACACCCCCAGCCATTAAAATTGCATAATAATTTTTATTCATAGTTTGCTGTCATTCAGAAAAAGCCAAGCGAAGTGAAAAACTAATTACAAATAAGTATTCTTAGCTTCAATAGCTAGTTCAATTCAATAATTCAACTTCTGCATTAGGATTAAATAAAAATAGCCTTCCTGTTTTCACTTCAAGGCACTCATATCGTTTTACCCTTTTTTGTCCCATTTGAAACACCTTTCCATTATACAGTTTAAATTTGCTGCCTAACGGAATTTCAAAAATATAGGTTTTATCGTTAGGTTCGTCAAACTGTTTTAAAGCCAATGCTAAATACACATCGCTATCACTACTGGCTTTAGGGTTTCTAAAATGCTTTGCCAATAATGGCAATAGCTCATTTGGAAAAATATTCGGATTTAAAAATGGTAACATTAAATGCTGGAAGGTGCGTTTCCACTCTATGCCATGTGGTTTTATAAACCGTCCGTACTGCTGATAGGCCTCAAAATGTGCAATTTCGTGGATGAGCGTGATTAAAAACCGATACGGGTTTAAATTGGAATTCACGGTTATTTGATGCTTTCCTTTAGGCAATGCCTTATAATCGCCATGTCTGGTCTTGCGCTCACTCTTAATTTTAACCAATAAGCTGTCATGTTTTAAAAGTTTTATAACTTGGGATACTGAAGCTTGTGGAATGAATTTCTCCAATTGGTGTTTCATATGGTAAAAATAAAGAAATCTTTAGTATTAAAAACTATTGCCGCCAGACATTATAAACAAAAAAGGGTTATATTGAAATTCAAAAAATCTGCTTATGTATGCTTCATTTTTGAATACGTCATTAACCATCTTTTTAACTTTAGCATATCATTTATTTAGCTTTACCCAACCTAGCAAAGGAGAATTTATTGAAGCTTCTATTGGTTTATGTTTAACCACTCCTTATGAAGATATTAACATCTTTTGTTCTAGGTTTTATGCCCAAGGCGAATATGTTTTTGCTTTTAATAAATATTGGTTTGCGTCCTTATACTGGATTGATACTAACATCAACAGACTCAGATTCCAGACCAAAAAATCTATAACAATACAAAGTATCCTCTAAAGCCCTTTAGATAGATGAAAAAATAGGGTTTAACTTCCCACACCATGGGTGGCTCCATATATAAAAACAGGTGTTGGAGGTACTTTTGGTTCTTTATTAACATATATTCCTAAAACCAAAAAAGACTTTAATGTTATATCTATGCATATTCCTGTTGAAATAGGAATAGCTATTGGACGAAACCATAGATACGACTTAACTTTAACTTATTATCTCCACAACTCAGCTGAACAAATTAGTAGAGCCGCTGCAATAGGTTTTTCTTTCCCTTTAAACTAAGGTGTAGAATTAGACACCTGCAACAATTTACCATTGTAGTATTTATGTCCGTTTAATGAGAAACCAAAAATATAATGCGCCATATCTATAGCTGTAGTTGGCGCTTTATAATCTGGAAAAGCTTCTTTAAGCATTTCGGTTTGTACCGCCCCTAGAGCTAAAGCATTAAAGCTTATTCCAGAATCTTTATATTCTTCGGCCAACAATTCGGTTAATGTAATTACTGCTCCCTTGCTAGAGCTATAGGCTGCTAATCCCGGAAATTTGACACTACCTTGAACCCCTCCCATAGAACTTATGGTTAGGACATGGCCCCTATTCTTCATAAAAGGCAACGTCACTTTAGTAAGTTCGGCAACGCCGAATACATTGGTTTTGTATACCGATTCAAAATCACTCATAGTCAATTCTGAAAACGGTTTGTTTATCAATGAACCCGCATTATTGATAAGAATATCTACTTGCTGCCAATGGGTTTTAATGAAGCTTTCAACTTTACTGTAGGCATTACCATCACCTAAATCGAATGAAAAACAGGTCACATTATCCAATTTTAAATCCTTTATGGACTTTTCATTACGAGATAATGCCAGTACTTGATGTCCTGCTTGGGCAAACAATTTTACCAGTTCAAAACCTATACCTCTACTCGTTCCTGTTATAATAACATGTTTACTCATTTAGCTTAATAACTTTAGTTGGTGTATTTGCCATAGTTTCTATAGCAGGGATTAACTTATTTATAAAATTGGCCATATGCACATAGTCCATAATATCAGCCTCATCACCTACCTGATGGTAATGCTCATAGTTATGGGATGTTGAAATGGTTTGTGATGGTATATTATATTCTAAATAAAACGGATAATTATCGGAACGTTTAAACAGCTCATATACTTTAGACAGTTCATATAAGCCTAAAAATTTAGAATCACCTACATTATTATTAATAAACTTGACCATATTTGAAGTCTCATAACCCGTTATATAGCCCATAAAATCAAAACCTTCTATAGGCAGCCCTAACATTTCAAAATTAACAACAGTATAAATATCTGTCGATTCTTTTTTTAATCTTTTGGCCAAATGATCGGAACCTAGCAACCCTCTTTCTTCAGCAGAAAATAGGGCAAACATTAGACTACGCTTATTACTTTTTTTAGTCGAAAAATATTTAGCCATATTCATTACGGCACTAGTACCAGAAGCATTATCGTTTGCCCCATTGGCTATCGAGTCATTTTCTTTTAATCTACCTTTACCTATGTGGTCGTAATGTGCCCCCAAAATAATGATTTCATTTTTCAACTTGTGGTCATGACCTTCTATAAACCCAACAATATTGAAAGCATCAAGGCTATCTGCCTTAAAATGATCGCGATACGTTTTAAAATAGGGTTTTATATTTTGCTTCTCAAAATAATCCTCTATAAATACGGCTGCTTTGTATATACCATTGGTTCCCGTATCCCTGCCTTTTAAATCATCTGATGCCAAATAACTTACAATACTTTCCAATTCATTACTTGTAATAATAGTTTCATTATGCTGTGCCCTTACTTTACAGCTTAAGGACAATAATAAAATTACAAGACTAAAAATTTTATGCATTGGCATTAATTTTTTATTGATTTTAAAGATATGAAATTCATATTTAGGTTATTTGATTTTTATTATCTTCTATTTTCATTGGTAACGATTCTTTTTCAATGTAAAATTCCTGCCATATCTCCTTAAAAATCACTATATTGTAGAATCACTTTAACCCATGACAAATAACATCTATAGTCATACAGAGCCCAGTGCAATTATTTATTCCAAGCCAAGTCAAAACATTATTATGGTACTGGAAACGGGCGATTACTTGCACAGACTAAAGGACAATCAGTTCGATCTTTTTCATCAAAAATTCCATAACAGTACCCAAAAAATTATAGAAAAGTTTAACGGAAACATACTTTCACTAAAAGACAACTCTTATATTGTTTCATTCAATTCTACCAACGATACCATCTTTTGTGCTATAAAAATTTATGGCAATTTAAATTATATTACACCTAATTTCGACCCTACTTATAGACAGTTAAAAATAGGTGTCTCTTTAATACCTACCCTATTAGAGGGTAATGTTTTTAAGGAGGCTGTAGCGCACACTATTAAATTATGCGAATATGTAAAGGGAGATATTATTATAACTTCTGGAGTAAAACACCTTTATGAAAATAATAATAAAAATGATTTTTTACATAACGAACATATTAGGCTATTAAAGCCTAAAGAAGAACGGTTTTTATCTAAACTAATCCTATTTATTGAAAAAAATTGGAACGACCCTACATTGGATGTGACTGCATTTAGTAAGTCTATTGGCTATAGCAAATCACAACTTAATAGAAATCTAAAAAGCCTCACGGGAAAATCACCAAATCAGTTTATAAGGGCATTTAGGTTACACAAGGCATTGGAATTATTATACAATCAAAAAGGTAATATTTCTGAAATAGCCCATAGAACTGGATTTAATAATTCAACCTATTTTACCAAGTGTTTTTATGACAACTATGGTCTTTTGCCTTCAAACTACCTACAAAAACACGTGTATTGTAATTAACTTCAACCTAAATCTGCTTACACTTTACCCTTAAAAAATTATTTTACCTATATTAGTTTACATTTAATCAACTAAAGTGGAGCCTAGAAACCACAGTAAAAAAACAGGGCGTCACCGAAAAGCCTTATGAGTAGGAAATAAAACCAATGTATTATGCCAAAGTATGTTATTGAGCGTGAAATTCCAGATGCAGGAAAACTATCTGCAGAACAATTAAAAGCCATTTCTAAAACGTCATGTAGTGTTTTGGAAAACTTAGGGCCAAAAATCAACTGGGTACACAGTTACGTTACCGACAACAAAATTTATTGTGTTTATATAGCACCAAATGAGGACATGGTTAGAGAACATGCCAAACAGGGAGGGTTTCCTGTTCAGTCAGTCAGTACGGTTTGTGCTATAATCGATCCTACAACTTCAGAATAGAAAAAAAACGAAAGCCCGCTTCAATTGAAACGGGCTTTTATTTTATGAGATTTCTCATTTAAGTTCGAAATGAACTATATTTTTAAATCAGCATGGTAACCGGATTCTCGATATAACCTCTTAAAGTTTGGAGAAATTCAGCACCAGTTGCACCATCAACCGTTCTGTGGTCGCAAGCCAATGTTAATTTCATGGTGTTTCCAGCTACAACCTGACCGTTTTTAACTACTGGTTTTTCAACAATCGCTCCTACTGATAGGATGGCAGAATTGGGTTGATTGATAATTGATGTGAAATAATCAATACCAAACATACCTAAGTTAGATACCGTAAAAGTACTACCTTCCATTTCCTGTGGCGTTAATTTTTTATTTCTGGCTTTCCCAGCTAACTCCTTAACTGCTGCTCCTATTTGTGGTAGACTTTGTTCGTTTGTAAAACGCACAACTGGCACTACCAAACCATCTGGTACAGCAACCGCCACACCAATATGCACATGATTATTTAAACGCATCTTATCAGCAAACCACTGTGAATTCACTTGTGGATGTTGTTTTAAGGCTAAAGCACAAGCCTTTACTACCATATCATTAAATGATATTTTAGTATCCGGCAATGAGTTGAATTGTTGGCGAAATGCAATGGCATTGTCCATATCAAATTCAACAGCCAAATAATAGTGTGGCGCAGAAAACTTAGAATTAGTCAATGCCTTGGCAATAGCTTTACGCATTTGTGAATTAGGCACATCCTCAAAATCCTCTTGCCCAGCTGGCACAAATTTACCCACCGAAGCCATAGATGCGGTAGGGATATAGTTTTCTATATCACGCTTAACAATACGTCCCTGTTCACCAGACCCTTTAACTTGGGTTAAGTTAATACCTTTTTCTTCCGCTAATTTTTTAGCCAAAGGTGAAACAAATACCCTTCCATTTGTTGTTACTGGGGTTGGGGTATGTTCATAAGACTTCTCGACTGCGCTCGAAGTGACAACTGATGCTGATTTTGGTTCTTCAACCTTTGCTTCAATTTTTGGCGCATTTTCTTTGGTTGCTTTGGCTGGTGCTTTAAAGTTAGCTGAAACGCCTGTAACATCAGTGCCAGCAGGACCAATAATAGCCAACAAAGCATCCACTTTGGCCGATTCGCCTTCCTGTAAGCCTACTTCTAATAAGATTCCCGATTGGAAAGATTCGAATTCCATAGTAGCTTTGTCGGTTTCTATTTCTGCCAAAATATCACCTTCTTCAACAGTATCACCAACTTTCTTCAACCAACTGGCAACAGTTCCTTCCTCCATGGTATCACTTAACCTTGGCATGGTTACTACAACAACACCCTCCGGTAAGTATTCTGAACTTGCTTCTTTATTTTTAGACTCTCCTTCGCGATTGCTATCGGAAGTGTTCGAAGTGAGAGTATCATCCTGTTCTTGTTCTTTGGTTTCAACAGAAATGCTTCCTCCTCCATTTAATAATTCTGATATATCCTCGCCTTCTTCTCCAATTATGGCCAACAACTCATCGACTTTGGTTGTTTCTCCTTCTTGAACGCCAATATGAAGCAATACACCTTCGTTAAAAGATTCAAACTCCATAGTCGCTTTATCGGTTTCTATCTCAGCTAAAATGTCGCCTTCTTCAACTTTATCTCCTACTTTTTTTAACCAAGCCGCTACGGTTCCCTCTTCCATGGTATCGCTTAAACGCGGCATATTTACTACTACTGCCATAGTTTATAATTTATGTTGAATAAAAGGATAATCTTCTTGCTCGTAAACCACATCGTACATGACATTCTTTTCTGGCCAAGGTGATTCTTCAGCAAATTTCTCACATTCAGCAACCCTATCTTTCACTCGTTTATCAATAACTTTTATTTCTGCTTCTGTGGCATATTTCTTTTCAAGTATAAGATCTTTAACCTGAGTAATTGGGTCAATCTTTTTATACTCTTCTACTTCTGCCTTAGTTCTGTAGTGTTGCGCATCACTCATAGAGTGGCCTCTGTAACGGTAAGTTTTTAACTCCAAAAATGTTGGTCCGCCTCCTTTACGTGCACGCTGTATGGCCTCGTCGAAAGCTTCGGCCACTTTTACAGGATTCATCCCATCAACAGGACCACAAGGCATTTCGTAGCCTAAACCTAACTTCCATATATCTTCATGGTTGGCTGTTCGTTCAACCGATGTCCCCATAGCATAACCATTATTTTCACAAACGAATACTACAGGTAAATTCCAAAGCATTGCCAAATTAAAGGTTTCATGTAACGACCCTTGCCTAGCCGCCCCATCACCAAAACAACATAAAGTCACCGCATCACTTCCATGGTACTTATCTCCAAAAGCTATACCTGCTCCTAGAGGAATTTGCCCCCCAACGATACCATGACCTCCATAAAAACGATGTTCTTTTGAGAAAATGTGCATAGACCCTCCTAAACCTTGTGATGTACCTGTTCCTTTTCCATAAAGCTCTGCCATAACACGTCTAGGATCCACACCCATCCCTATGGGCTGTACGTGATTACGGTATGCCGTTATCATTTTATCCTTAGTCAAGTCCATAGCATGCAAAGCACCAGCTAATATCGCTTCTTGACCGTTGTATAAATGTAAGAATCCTCTAACTTTTTGCTGAATATAAACTGCAGCTAGTTTGTCTTCAAACTTCCTCCAGAATAACATATCTTCATACCACTTAAGGTAAACCTCTTTCGTTATTTTTTGCATCTACTTATATAGGGTTTAATTTATGCGAGCTACAAAAGTAATATTTTGTGGGATATTGGAAAAATGGATGATGATTAAACTAATAAAATATTGAAAAATTTATTTAATTCCTATTAAGATTGTCTTTTTGACAGTTTTTTATTTATAAAAATAGGATTGAAAAGTAGATGGAACGTGAAGCAAATGACAACCAAAGACAGTTGATGGAACACAAAATATAAATTCCAAAACCTAAAAGGTTGATTATTTTGAGTAGTGATTGGCAAACATTAAAATCTTATAATTGACACCTAAGGCTAGAGCAACGATTTATTAAAAACTAAGGGTAATAAATTTTCCAATGAATTTGATTTTATCACTTTTCCAGACTCACCCATGAAATAGATTTCAATGGCTTGTTTTTGTTTAACCTCATATTCGGCAATGGCCTGCCTACAAGCGCCGCAAGGCGGTATAGGCACTATGGTTTTTACTTTATTTGATGCTGCAGTTATTGCCATTTTTAAAACTTTAGACTCAGGAAACTTTGCTCCAGCATAATAGATTGCTGTTCTCTCGGCGCACAACCCTGATGGGTATGATGCATTTTCTTGATTGCTTCCTGTAATAACTTCACCATTATCTAGCAATAGTGCTGCCCCCACCTTAAAATCTGAATAAGGCGCATAAGCCTTTTCCCGAGCTTCAATGGCTTGGTTCATTAAACCCTTGATATCCTTAGACAAATGCTCCAAATCCTCAAAAGCTTGCAGTACGCATTCTATTTTTATTTCATTCATATCTAAAAGTAGAATTCTGATACTAATTTAAACAAAAAACCATTGCCGTTTGCGCAATGGTCTTTTTATATAGGGAAGCTAATGTGTGCTTTACTAATACTCAGTGTATTCTCCAGCACCAATGTTAAACGTCAATGAAAAACGCAACGTACCTTCCAATGGACTTTGTACTTTTGATGTAGAGAAAAGATAAGATAAATCTATATTCACTACATTATATTTAAACCCTGCTCCCAAAGCAAAAAACTTTCTAGCTCCTTTTTCTTCTGCTTCATTAAAGTACCCAGCTCTTAAGGCAAAAGAATCTTGGTATACATACTCTGCACCCAAAGCATAGGTAAATTCCTTTAATTCTTCACTAAACCCTCCAGGAGCATCACCAAATGATTGGAAAATACCTGATAAGAAATTAACATTAGTATCTTTACCCTCAACGATAACCACTTCTTCACTTCCTCTATCATATTCACCATCATCATCTGAATCTACAAAACCGTATCTGGGTGGCGTAGGCACCAAAAGCTTGGCTACCTCAGCAGTAACAGCTATTCTATTATACTCATCGAAAATAAAATCAAATCCAGCACCTAAACGCAAATTGGTAGGCTGAAAGTTATCCAATCCACCTTGATCATATTTGAATTTCGGTCCAACATTCTGAATAGCAAACCCCATACGCCAACGACCATTAAAATCGTTATAAGCTTCTTCTTCACTTTGATAATAACCAGAGATATCCACGCCAAAGGTATTCGCTGCCGAAGCATCCTGATCAACACCCTGTATCCTTAGATCTGATCTTAAATAGCGCATAGCTACAGACATAGCAAACTGGTCTGATAATCTTAACGCATAGGATACATCAAGTGAAAGCTCACTAGGCCTTTGAATTCTTGGCGTATCAAACTCATTATCAACAAATTCAATATCCCCCAAAGAAAAATACCTTAAACTAGCTGCAAAAGCACTACGTTCATCCAATCTATTAAAATAAGTTACATTTCCTAAAAAGATATCATTGACCAATTTACTTAAATAGGGCGTGTAGCTAACAGCTAAACCTGATTTGGATTCAGAAAATACATATTTGGAGGAATTCCATTGTTGTGAAAATCCATCGACTGAAGTGGCCACTCCCATATCTCCCATTCCTGCTGCTCTAGCATCTGAAGCAATTAGTAAAAAAGGAATCCCTGTTGTTATTACCCGAGAGTCATCCTCAAATGGGATGGTATTATTCTGCGCTTCTAATTTCAACAAAATGGCAAAAGCCATTATAAACAATAATCTATTCTTCATGTAGTTAGTTTAGTTAACAAATATAAATTTTATTTTAAACTGTTTCTGTCTTTACCCTTAACCTGCATAAATAATCGGTCACATTTCTTAAATTAGGATTACAAAATGACCAGTTTTTCAATTTTTTCTACTTTTTTATTCAATACTTCCGATTTCACCGTGAGTTTATATATATAAACCCCTTTTCCTATTTTATCTCCAAAGTCGTCCCGTCCATCCCAAACCATATCCCGAGACAGGGAGCTTGTTACTTTTGTTCCCGCATTGGTTTGTCCGTTAATCGTCTTCACCAACTTTCCCGACACAGTGAATATCTGTATTGAAACGTCTAAAGGTGCAGAACTATTGTGGTTAAACCAAAATTCTGTGTAATTTACAAATGGATTGGGATAATTCAGCACATTATTTATCACTAATTCTTGGTCTTTATCGAAAACAATAAACTGAATTTCAGCAATTGAGCTATTATTATAAACATCCCATGCCTTTAGGGTCAAGGTGTGCAACCCAGGTTCCAGATCCCGAAACGGAAAGCTAACCACACCCTTTTGGTAGTCATCTACCTCGGTTTGGTAGTAATCGTTCAATACATAAGGATTGGTTTCATCGCCATCGATTATAGCAACAATATCATGACCGATACCACTAGCGGTGTTGATTCCGTTTAAATCTTCCAACTTTGCCAACAATGTAGGAGATTCGTTTGTAATACCTCCTGAAACAAAATTTTCATCATTCATGTACAAAGTAATCACTGGCCCTGTGTTATCTTCTTCTGCATTTTCGTTTAATCCTCCTATTCTCACCTCGTTAATACTGGCCCCCGTTTGGTCCTCGGTCGAGGTTTCATTTTTGGCATAAAAGCTCAGTTTTCCATAACCAACAGGAATACCAACATCCCTTGGCACCACAAAATCAAATTCAAACTGTCCGCTTTGTATTGAGGCTTGTCCTCTAAATATGGTAGCTCCCAATGTATTGAAATCAAGCTTAATGAGTTGTCCATTAGAATCCCGAGTACCATCATTGGCTAGGGTTTGCCTATCTATAAACTTATCATAAATGGTAGTGGAAAGGGTTCCGTTATAATTGGTCAGTATATTCCCATTTACATCTGTTACCTCTCCTGCCAGTTTAACATAACTTAATGCCTTTAAGGTATCTGTTGACTGACCCACAGGAACCTCATTAATCTTTGTTAGCCTGATGTTTGGCTTCGGAAATGTTAATTTCATGGCAGGATCGCCTATATAAAACACTAATCGCCTTTGACTTTGACTCGATATGGAAGGATCATTTTTGGTTAATCGTAATGCTTCTGCTGCCGATGGGTATTCATAATCAGCATAAGTATCATTATCACTAAACGAAAATAAATACTGTTCTAAAATATTATTGAAATTGGTTCCGAAAATCACAAATACTTGCCTCGTGGTTGTAATTAACCCTATGGCTCCTGCTTCCTTGTTCCAATAGGTAAACTCTCCTGCTGTTTCCCTTAGGGGATTATCGAACTTGGTAAATTCACAAGTTACTGTTACAAAACAGTTCAACTTACAAATGTTTTGCAGATCTTCTATATTTGGCTTTAAAAAAATACGTTCTCCTGATAAACCATCCTCACCTCCATGTCCAAAATAATTAACTACTAAAGCCCCTTTATCAATTCCATTAACCAAAGCCTCGGTTACTAAGGGGTAGCGTTCTCCTCCAGCCGAAACTTCCTGTTTATAGGCATCACTATGAATTTTAATAACATTTATATACGGCTTTTCAGCTGCGACCATATCACCTAAGCTATTAGTGGTCTGTTGCAAAATGCCTTCCCAATCTTCATCGACATCATCAGAAACAGCAATAAAATTATTTCGCCAACTGCCATAAGCCTCTTTAGCATAATACAACTCTACTTTATCTACCATGTCCTTAGCACGTTGTGGCGTATCAGCCAGTATGCGTCCTACAGCAATATCTAATTTATCACCGTTGGACATCATTCCCTCGTTATCATCCATCATCCCATAAAAATCATCAGAAACGTAAGAGCTGGTAAGATTAAAGCTGTTAAGAGAGTACCAAGATGGCACAACATTGGTGTTATTTTGTACACGGTCTTTATAATCGAAAGAACCATCTCCAAAAAGACATAAATATTTTAGCTTCTTTTCTGGAGTACTGGCATTATCATAAATATATTTCACTAAATTTCTTATCGCCCCTATATCTGGGTTTCCTGTACTGAACTCATTATAAATTTCATTCAACCCTATAGCTTTTGCATTAATACCGTATCTATCCATATTGATATTTGCCAAGCGTTCGGCCTGTCCCAACATATCGTTTCTAGCAACTATAATATAATCAACATCCTGAAACTCTCCTTGTGAATTGGTGAATATCGTTCCTTTAATATTTTGATTGGGAACTGTGGTTGTTTCATCTACTTTTGGTTCGAAATAATCTTGTGGAGTTACAGCTACAAAGGTCTTTAAAACGCCTAAAGTAGATTTAAAACTTAAAGTAGGCGAAGATTCGTCATTTTCAAAACTTGTAATATTAAATATATCTGTAACCTCCCAAACCTCGGAGATTTGAGATGCATTCGAGATATTGTACTGCCCTATACCTAAAGCAGAAACCACATTACTGTTTTTAAACTGAAATTGTTTATTGTTGAAGTTTAGTGATCTAGTTGCTTCAATTGAAACGTAATCTAAATACCCCAAAGCACTTGGGTTTCCCTGATTGTTATAGATTAAATTTACAACAACACTAGATGACCCCACATTAACATCTCCATTATACTGTGCAGCACTTGCCAAATTGGCTCCAGAAGCCCCCGCCATGTTAAGTGTAGTAACCTCATTCCCATTCACGCTTACTTGCATGGTACTGGGAGCTGATGAGGCTGCAGCTACATAAACGTTTAGCCGAATAGGCTCTCCAGTTATTAGGTCAGGAAAATTAAATTCAAAAGATTTTTCATTTTCAATATCAAACTGCTCTCCAAACCAACGTCTTCCCAAAGATGCAATATTATGCTCATCTTTTTCGTGGAATTGATAATCTTGATAGGTGTCAATTGTCATATTAGGAACCGCATCTGGCTGAACCATGGATTGAATGCGTTTGCCATTACCAGAACTTACATTAATATAATAATAGGTCTTATCTGTATAACAATTAATATTGGTATTACTTTGAGCATCGAAGCCTTTTGGGCCTTCAGCATAAAACAATATATAATCTTCATCATTGAATACTCCATCATCTTGTCCAATAAACTTTATTGCATTCTCCATAACATCAAATGGCTGGCTTACCGCATTACTATATGGTATCATTCTGCCACCATTACCATAAAGCTTAATAGTTCTGGGATCCACATTATTAACATTAACGCCCAAGCGCTGCAAAAAACTTTTTGTCAACCTATAAACACCCGTAGTATCAACATAAAAACGATACCACTCACCAGAATTCAATACCGAATTTGTGATATTACGTGACCTTTTAAAACTTTTGTTTGAAATTACCCTGTTAACCTCAACGCTTTTATATTCAATTTGAAACGAAATGATTTTTTTATAATTGCCATTCCCATCCTTTATTATTGGCGACAACTGAAAAAAGGCATATTTCTTATTCCTAGCATAGGAATTATGCAAACTATAAATTAGTTTATTCGTTATTTTATTTAAATCAAGGTCTTTTAAATCACTTTTAGAAATAGGCTTATAGCTTACATTGCTCAAAACAATGGAAGATTCATTAATAGGTGAACTGGTTTCCCATTGTGAAACAAATAATAGACCTGTTTCAAAATCATAACTAAAGTTGCCTTTATTAAAAGAAGGTATTTCGATGGTGTTATTACCTGCTGAAAGTTTTTGAACACCCTCCCAATTAATTGTAAACTGTTTTTGTTGTGAAAAAGCTAAAGCGTTAAAAAACAAAAATAGAATTAAAAATTTCTCTTTCATTGCAAGAATAACGTTAATAAAATGGCGTTATTATTAAAAATATAATATTTTTACTTTCGCTTCAAAAATACGATAATAAATTTGTAAAACACACGTTAATACAAGACAAATCGACACCAAAAAACAAGAAAAACATCGATGAAATACATAAAAAATAAGGTGAAATACACTTTTTTTTGGTCAAAATGCTAAAAATTGCTTGCAATCTTCGGTTTAATTCTTATATTGCAGCACCAAAATATAAATTAGCTTACTTAAAGATATGGATATGAAAAAAGTAGTAACATTCAAAACTCTGCTAATACTAGGGTTGTCTTTAGCGGCCATAAGCTGTAAAAAGTCAACAAGTTCTAAAAATACTTCCAGAGCTACAGGATGGCAAATCAACGACCGTGAAGGTGGTTTTCAATACAATACTCGTTTTGAAGAGCAAGAAACTGCTCCAGGTCTAGTTTTTATTGAAGGGGGTACTTTTACCATGGGTCGTGTACAAGACGATGTTATGCACGATTGGAATAACACACCCAACCAACAGCACGTACAGTCATTTTACATGGATGAGACAGAAGTTACCAATGTAATGTATCTAGAATATTTAGATTGGATTAAGCGTGTTTATCCACCAACAGATGAAAATTTTAGAGCCATTTACCATGGTGCCTTACCAGACACATTGGTATGGAGAAATCGATTGGGCTTTAATGAAATTATGACCGAAAACTATTTGCGTCACCCGGGCTATGCCGAATACCCTGTAGTTGGTGTGAGTTGGATTCAAGCGGTTGAATTTGCTAACTGGAGATCGGACCGTGTCGGCGAAATGGCTTTACAAAAAGCTGGCTATACCAAAAGAGGCTCTCACCTTACAGATGTTTCTGCAGATGCTACATTTAATATTGATACCTACATTAATGCTCCAACCATGACCTATGGTGGAAACGAAGAAGTCATCAATCCGGATAGTGGAAGAAATAGAAATGCACAAGTAGATGCCGATGGTAACCCAGTAAATATTTATGCTAAAAGGGAATCGGGAATCATTCCTTTAAAATATAGACTTCCTACAGAAGCAGAATGGGAATATGCAGCACTTGGATTAAGTGAAATTAGAAGCTACAATGTATATAGAGGTCGTAAAAAATATCCATGGGACGGACAATATACCCGTGCAGGAAAACGTAGAATACGGGGTGATCAATTAGCTAATTTCAAGCAAGGAAAAGGTGATTACGGCGGAATTGCTGGGTGGTCTGATGATGGTGCCGATATTACTAATGAAGTTAAGTCTTACGATCCAAACGACTATGGTTTATATGATATGGCTGGTAATGTTGCCGAATGGGTAGCCGATGTATACCGACCAATTGTTGATGATGAATTTAACGACTTCAACTATTTTAGAGGTAATGTTTATACTAAAAACGCTATTGATGAAGAAGGACAGGTTAAAGTAGTTACGCCAGAAGATGTTGTTTATGACACCTTATCTACTGGAAAACTAGTAGCCAGAAATTTACCTGGTGAGATTTTACAAGTTCCTGTTGATGAAGATGAAACCTACCTAAGAACCAACTTTGACAGGAGTAATCAAATAAACTTTAGGGATGGTGATAAACGCTCATCAAGATTTTTTGAAAGCTTTGATGAAGATGAGGAAGGCGATGCTTCAGCTGACACGAAGTTGATGTACAACTCACCTAGACATCGTGTAGAACGTGATTCTTTAGGGAATTTAATAAGAGAACATGACAAAGATAACAATAGAACCTCATTGATTAATGATAATGTTAGGGTTTATAAAGGTGGCTCATGGAAAGACAGGGAATATTGGTTAGACCCTGCTCAACGTCGCTATTACCCTGAAGATATGGCTACCGACTATATAGGATTTAGATGTGCCATGTCTAGAGTAGGCTCTAAAACCAAAAGAAAAAATAAAACCAAAAACTAAAAATATTTGGTAAAAACATTTAAAAAGTCCTAACTTCGGTTAGGGCTTTTTTATTACATTTATTTTTTTGAAACTGTCACACCAGGATGCTACATCAAACCAGTAGAAGTGTTGTTTCTTAATCTAACGTTACTTATTATAAAAACATTGAACATAGAACAACTACATCAGCTTTTTTTAGAATGCAACAAGGCTAATACCGATACACGAAATATGGTTAAAAATGATATGTTTTTTGCCTTAAAAGGAGAAAATTTTAATGGTAATACATACGCCGAACAAGCCTTAACACTTGGTGCCAAATATGCTATAATAGACGAACCGAAATTTGCAATAAACAACCAAACTATTATTGTAAATAATGTTCTTGAGACATTACAGGCACTAGCTTCCTATCACAGAATTTTTTTAAAATTGCCCATCATTGCCTTAACAGGAAGCAATGGCAAAACAACTACTAAAGAATTGATTAATGCCGTATTATCACAAAAATACAATACAACTGCTACTATTGGGAATTTGAATAATCATATAGGCGTTCCCTTAACCTTGTTGTCAATGACTCAAGATACAGAAATAGGTATAGTTGAAATGGGGGCTAACCATCAAAAAGAAATCGAGTATCTGTGTAACATTGCACAACCTGATTATGGTTATATTACTAATTTTGGAAAAGCACATCTGGAAGGTTTTGGTGGTGTTGAAGGCGTTATAAAAGGAAAAAGTGAGCTATACGATTATCTAATTACCAATAGCAAAACCATTTTCGTTAACAGCAACGATCCCATTCAAGTTGAAAAAACCCAACATGCTAACACTTATTGCTTTGGCAATTCACAACAAGATATTACCATAAATTTTATAGGAGCCAATCCTCTTGTAAAACTAAGCTATAATGGTTTAGAAATAAACAGTCAGCTTATTGGAGATTATAACTTTAATAATATTGCAGTTGCCATTGCCATAGGACATTATTTTAAAATTGATGATAACGGCATAAAATCGGCTATAGAAAACTACATCCCCAATAACAATCGTTCACAAATCATTCAAAAAGGCAAAAGCAAAATCATTTTAGATGCTTACAACGCCAACCCTACTAGTATGCGTGCCGCCCTATTGAATTTGGAAAAACAAGAAGGTAGTAAAATAGCGATTTTGGGTGATATGTTCGAATTGGGAGATTATGCCGAACTGGAGCACCAAACCATTACCGATTTAGCAGCATTGCTGAATATAAACCAAACCATTTTGGTTGGGGAGAACTTTTACAAATCAAAAACCAATTCAAAAACAGTAAGGCAGTATAGTTCTTTTGATGATTTTAAAACCCATTTTAACATGACTGAAATGAATAAAGCTACCATACTAATAAAAGGTTCTCGCGGTATGGCTTTGGAACGGGTCTTAGATATTATTTATTAAAATAAAAAGTGCCTATTTCATTTACATGAAAAGACACTTTTATAAATTCTCCCAAAACTAAATTAATAGCAATGTAAATTTCTAACTTTTAAAAACATCTTACAATACTCAAATTGAGTAATTTTACAAATTTTAATTCCAATGAGTATTTGATTTAAAAAGTCCGACTAGTTCCCCTGTAGAAGAAATATTTAGTTTTTTAAGAATGTTTCGCCTATGTGTGTCAACAGTATTAGAACTTATATTCAATTTTTTAGCGATGTCCTTACTACTATGGTTTAACACCAACAACCTAACAATATCGCGTTCCCTATTACTAATGCCATCCATTAATAGTTTTTGGGAAAAGTTATTGTAATATAATGTCTCATATTCGTTATTAACGTTTAAATATTTGGCAGATGCTGTAAAAGGTAAGGTCAATTTGGTATGCAAAACAGTATAATGTGCTAACCCAATTATGGGCTTCATATTGGCATCAAACTCTAGAGGACTAGTATTTTGTATAATGTTTACATATTCACCACTTCTATTCTTCAACCTATAGTTCCAAGTATAGTTCATTCGTTGTCGATTTGCAACTGGAACCTCAGATAGGGTAAATTCCATTAAGTCGTTAAGTACCTTCAACCACTTATCAATATCATCGGGGTGAATCCTACTCCAAAAATACCGCATACCCTTTTTTTGCATTTCATGAGCTTCAATACCCAAACATGCCTTTACATTCTTACTAACATATTCAAACGTTAAATCCTGTGTATTGGTTACACAAAAAAAAGTAGAACTGTATGGTAAAAAGGAATCTAGCTCTATGATTTTTTTAATATGTTCATCTAGCGAAGGATTTCCATAAGATTCAAATATTGTTTTATATCTACTTTTTATATCTGTGTGTTGCATAGATTGAGTAAAAAACATTACTTTTTGTTAATAGCAATTCAACATGAAATTAACACATTTTCTAATAAATAAAAAATAGACACCTTAAAAAGTAAGTGTAGGACGTTTAACCGTTCTTATAAAAAGATAACTCTGAAAATCTTAGAAGAAAATGTGGGTCGTACTGGATTCGAACCAGTGACTTCTACCCTGTCAAGGTAACACTCTGAACCAACTGAGTTAACGACCCAATATTATTCCAAAAAGTAAAGATATAAAAAACTCGCCTTCGTTTTCTTTGATTTGAAAACTTTGGCGAGCGAAGGTGGGCGCGAAGGGATTCGAACCCCTGACCCCTTGGGTGTAAACCAAGTGCTCTGAACCAACTGAGCTACGCGCCCTTTGCAATTGGACTGCAAATATAAAGTAGTTTTTCTATTAGCAAAACTTTTTTATTAAAAAAATTAAATTATTTCTGCTACTACAAATGTACTCCCTCCAACAAAAATAAAATCGTTGGAAGACGCATTTTTAAAAGCATTGTTATAAGCCTCAATCACTGAATTATAAGCCTCGCCCCTAATGCCAAACTCACTTAAAGTCAATTTTAATTCTGTAGCATCCTTTCCTCTTGGAATATCTGGTTTACAAAAATAATATATAGCATCTTTAGGTAATAAGTCTGAAATAGCATCTATATCTTTATCATTTACAACCCCAAAAACAATATGTAATTTATTAAAAGACTCTTCTTTTAATTGCTGCATAGTATAAACCAACCCTTCTCTATTATGACCGGTGTCGCAAACTACTTTAGGGGTTTCGTTCAACACCTGCCAACGCCCTACTAACCCGGTGTTTTTAACCACGTTTAAAAGCCCCTTTTGTAATTGGACATCTGTTATACTATAGCCAATACTTTTAAGCTCTTTTACTGCTTGTATCACAGTTTTTATGTTTCTGAACTGATAGGGGCCTTTTAAATCACTTTCCAAAACCTGATTGGGTTCCTGATCGGCAAATACAATCTTAGAATTAGTATTTCTAGCTAAATCCTCAAAAACAGGTTTGGTTTCCATTTGAGTTTCACCAATCACTACTGGCACGTTAGGTTTTATAATTCCTCCTTTTTCAAAAGCTATGGCCTTTAAAGTATCTCCTAAAAATAGCGTGTGGTCCAATCCAATATTGGTAATAACCGAAAGTTCTGGTGTAATGATATTGGTAGAATCCAGGCGGCCACCCATACCAACTTCAATAATGGCAATATCTACCTGCTGCTCAAAAAAATAATCGAAAGCCATACCAACGGTCATTTCAAAAAAAGATAATTGATTAGCTTTAAAAAAAGATTTATTACGCTTAATAAAACCTGTAACAAACATTTTACTCACAGGTTTTCCGTTTATTTTAATACGCTCCCTAAAATCCTTTAAATGTGGAGAGGTATACAATCCTACTCTATAACCTGCTTCTTGTAAAACTGAAGCCAACATATGACTTGTAGAACCTTTGCCATTAGTGCCTGCTACATGAACCGATTTAAACTTATTTTCTGGAAAATTTAAGTGCTTTGAAAACTTTAAGGTATTGGATAAATCTTTCCTAAAAGCCGTTTTACCCTGCCGTTGGTACATTGGGAGTTGTGAAAACATCCAATTGACAGTTTCTTGATAGGTCATTATGTACTACTGACTTAATTTGAAATTAACACTTACAAAACCAATTTGTCTTGTGGGTGCTTTAGAATCTGAAGGCCATTTGTGGGACAGAGCAATCTTTTTGGCCGGTTCCAATAAACATTGTGCAGTATTAGTCGTTCCTCTTACACCAGGTATTGCCTCAATAACGTTTCCACTTTGGTTAACAACTATTTTTACTATCACCATACCAGATTCGTTACAGTCCTGTTTCAATGTTTTATAAGTAGCAGGACCACGACCATTTAAGCCATAACCAACGCCTCCGCTACCTGTACCCTGACCACCAAAATAACTTGGCGCATAAGGATCGCCGTCCAACTGGCCTTTGTCACCTGCTCTATTATCGTTGCCTTCACTTCCTGTTTCTGTTCCTTCAGATTTACTAACACCTCCAATTAAAGCATCCAACTTTCGCTTTTTTTCTTCCTGTTCCCTTTTTTCCCTTGCAATGCGTTCGGCTTCTGCTTTAGCTTCAGCCTCAGCGATGGCCTTAGCCCTAGCCTCTGCTTCTTTTTGTTTTTTAATGGCTAAGGCTTCTTCATTTTCTTGGGTAAGCACCTCTTCTTTTGTTTCCGAAGAGGAGGACGGTTGTGATTTTGTAACCTCGGGCTGTGGAGGTTCTGGTATATTTTTTGGTTCCGATTTTACAGGAAATTTAGGCTGTATATTTCCCTGACCAAAATCTGTGTTGCCAAAATTCACAGCCACACCATATTCCTCTGGAGGATCCATGTACTTTGTACCAACCACAAATAACATAAGCAAAATAATAACAGTAATTAATGCTGTTAATTTTGCAGAATCCCTTTCATGCTTGGTTTCGAAGTACTTCATCATTTAGGTTTTACTGCCAATATCACTTTAAATTTGTTTCTATTGGCGATATCCATTACTTTGACTACATTTTCAACAGGCACTGATTTCTCTGCCCTTAAAACAATAGTAGGTTTATCCTGACCTGAGAGTTTTGCTAGCAATTCATTTTCCAATATACTTTCACCTACCCTTTTTTGATCTATATAGTATGTCAAATCTTTTTTTATACTTACCGCTACCGAACGTTTATTCTCGGTCTTTCCACTAGCTTTAGGCAACAGAATATCTATAGCATTGGTAGTAACCAAGGTTGACGCAATCATAAAAAAGATGAGTAACAAGAATACAATATCCGTCATGGACGACATATTGAATTCTGGTGTAACTTTATTTCTTCCTCTAAAATTCATATTAAGCTGGCTCGTTTAAATGATCTAAGAATTCTAACGAATTGGCTTCCATTTGATACACGACTTTATCGGTTCTAACTACCAAATGGTTATAGGCAATATAAGCAACAATACCAACTATTAAACCAGCTACCGTAGTTGTCATTGCTGTGTAAAGTCCACCTGCCAAAACATCCATTTCTATGGTACCACCAGCATTAGCCAATTCAAATATTGCTAAAATCATTCCAATAACCGTACCAAGGAAACCTATCATAGGTGCAGCTCCGGAAATGGTTGCCAAAATACTTACGTTTTTTTCCAAACCATAAATTTCCAAACGCCCTGCATTTTCGATAGCTGTGTTAATATCGGCCAAGGGCTTACCTATTCTGGAAATCCCTTTTCCTATCAATCGTGAAACTGGAGAATTTACCTGAGCACAAAGTACCTGAGCGGAATCTATTTTGCCATTACTCACATAGTCCTTTATCTGGTTCATAAAATTGGCATCCACCTTTGAAGCCGCTTTGACGGCGAATAGTCGTTCAAAATAAATATAGGTCGCCGAAATTAGCAACAGGAACAAAACAGCAATTATAACTTGACCTGCAACACCTCCGCTACTAATTAATTCAATAATTGATAATGTTTTTTCAACAGACTCAATATCTGTTAAAACCTCACCTTCTTGGGAATTTTGTAATAATGTAATTAGCATAAATTAAAATTTTTATTGCAACTGTATAACGTATCTTTTTTTGCTAAAGTATAATAAAAAAAAAAATCAGTGATATTTAGATCATAGATTCTTCTGAAAAAACAAAAGATTAGCCATAATCAACTAATCTTTTGTTTTCAACTTAATATCCTGTAATTAAAACAAGGTTCTGGTAAACATAAACGCCACTGCACCTACTAAGAAGCCTACCAAGGCTAACCAAGCTATTTTCCTTAAATACCAGAAAAAATCAATCTTTTCCATACCCATAGCCACTACACCTGCTGCAGAACCAATGATAAGCATACTGCCTCCTGTTCCAGCTGAGTAAGCTATAAAATGCCATAGCTCATTGTCGATCGGTTCATTGAACATCCCTAAACTGGCAGCTACTAACGGCACATTATCTATTACTGCGGAACCAACACCTAATAACAATACCACAATATCCGAAACTCCTTCACGATTTATTTCAGTGCCAAGCATTGGCATAGTATCCTCTAAAGTTCCTGCAAAATTGAATAATATTCCCAAAGACTCCAAAGCTGCCACTGCCATTAATATGCCTAAGAAAAATAAGATACTGGGCAATTCTATTTTAGACAGCGAATAATGTACAGGACTATGGTGGGCATGCGCATCACTTTCCTCTGCACCAAACTCTGTCATAGTAAATTTAGAGCTACTGTAAATTTCAGCAAAAACAGCTACCACACCCAACGATAACATCATCCCTACATATGGTGGCAAATGTGTTGTCATTTTAAATATGGGCACAAATACAATTGCTCCTAATCCTAAATACAGCATCGTGCTACTAAACTTAGACTTAGGCTTATCTTGAGTATCTTCCATATCCAAATCACCTTTAAACGCAGGCAAAAAAGAAGCTATAAATGATGGCACTGCCATACACAAAAATGACGGCAGTAACAAATATCCTATTAAGTGACCAGTAGTTACTTTATTACCAATCCATAACATGGTGGTTGTAACGTCTCCAATAGGAGACCAAGCACCTCCTGCATTTGCTGCAATAATAATTAGACCAGCATACCATAACCTTACACTTCTATCCTTAACAATTTTTTGCAATATGGAAATTAATACTATTGTTGCTGTAAGATTATCTATTATAGCCGAAAGAATAAATGCCAATATGGAAAATATCCATAATATTTTAGTCTTTTTCTTAGTCTTAATAAAATTCTTTATTGTAGAAAAACCATCAAAATAATCTATAATCTCCACAATGGTCATTGCACCTAGAAGGAACACCAAAATTTCAGCCGTTTTACCTAAGTGGTGCAACAGGGTTTCTTCCATAATGTGCATTTTACCTTTCTGAGATACATGCCCTTGTCCATCTATTACATCTTCTAAAGGTAAGCTTCCAAAACTATCAAGTAAATCATGTTTCCCAGAATCGAACCACTGAGTAAAACTTTCTAATCCAAAAGCAATTAACGCCCAACAAATGGCCATCATTATTAAGGCTGGAATCAGTTTATCAATTTTTATACTGTGTTCTAAGGTAATCGCTAGATACCCCATTGCGAATATTAAAATAATTGCTGTTTCCATGTATCTTATATTAAATTAATTGGTTTAATGCTATTTCAAAAGCTGTTTCACTAAGTCCCTGCTTAGATTTATTATTATGGTATACTTTTTCCAATGCTTCTTTAATTGTATTTGAAGTATCATTGAATATGGCCTCATCAGTCATTTGCACACGACGCTCCATAAAGTAGGCAAAAACACGAGCCATTCCACAGTTAGAAATAAAATCTGGTATTAAACTAACCCTATAATCCGTATGCTCCATAATTGGTCCGAAAAAAATCTCTTTGTCTGCAAATGGCACATTTGCACCACAGGAAATAACTTCTAAGCCACTATCTATCATTTCATCTATTTGATGAATCGTAATTAAGCGAGAAGCTGCACAAGGTGCAAAAATTTCAGTTTTAATGGACCAAATCCTTTCATTTATTTCTTCAAACGGAATTAAATTATCACTAACTAAAGTATTACCCTTTTTTTTAAGAAACAAGTTCCTTATCTCTTCAAAAGTAAATCCATCTTCATTAATTAAGCCTCCAACAATATCTATAATACCTACCACTTTTGCTCCCATTTGAGATAAATAAAATGCTGCAGCCGCTCCAACATTTCCAAATCCTTGAATAATAGCACGTTTACCTTTTACCGAACCGCCATAAATATTATAATATTGCTTTACAGCTTCGGCTACCCCAAAACCTGTAATCATATCGGCTACGGTATATTTTTTCAAAACATCGGGAGAATAAAGTGGGTTTTCAATTACTTTTATGACCCCTTGGCGCAATTGTCCTATCCTATTAATTTTATCGGCTTCTGTTGGCTTAAAATACCCATTAAAGACACCTTCTTGGGGGTGCCATACCCCACTCTCCTCTGTTATAGGTATAACCTCATAAGTTTCATCTACATTTAAATCTCCACCTGTGCCATAATAACTTTTTAACAATGGTGATACCGCCGCATACCATCGTTCAAGCACTCCTTTTTTTCGAGGATCCCTTGGATTGAAATTTATACCGGATTTCGCACCTCCAATTGGAGGTCCCGAAACAGTAAATTTAATCTCCATGGTTTTGGCAAGAGACAATACTTCGTTCATATCCAAGCCCTCACGCATTCTTGTACCTCCTCCAGCAGCTCCACCCCGTAAAGAATTTATAACCACCCACCCTTCAGCTTCTGTATCAGGGTCTTTCCAATTAAAAACAATTTCAGGGGCTTTATTTCCATACTTTTTTAGTAATTCTTTCATGCTTAGTATTAATTAATATTTATCAGCTTTAATTTTCAAATCACGATAGGTATTCTATGTGTAGCTAAAGCTGTGTCATACTAAAAAAGTTTTGAATTATTTAAGACAACAAATATAGAAAACTAAAAATTTTATTAATTAATTTATATAGATTTTATGAGGGTAGAATATATTGCCCGAGCTATGATCTTTTGATGCTCCTGTTACACTTTTCAAGCAATTGGTTTCTTTTCTAAGCCTTAATATGCCAAGTAGGGCAAAAATTAATGCTTCTTTAAAATCTATAATTTGTTTTGAGGGAACCTCAATTTCGTTTTGCGAATAACTTTTAATCCTATTGATTAAATAATCATTGTAAGTCCCGCCACCAGTTATTAAAACTGATGCTTTCTTAATTTTATTTATCTCATTCGAAATTTGTATTGCTATGTGTTCACAAAGTGTGTTTAAAATATCTGGGGGCTCCAGATCAAATTCATCTATTAATGGAATCACAGAAATTTTTACCCATTCTAACCCTAAAGATTTGGGATATGATTTCCTGTAAAATTCTAAATCATTCAATTTAGATAGTAATTCATCGTTTTGCTTCCCTTGCGATGCCATTTTTCCTTTATCATCAAAATCGTATCCCATTTCTTTAACATAATAATTTAAAACGATGTTAACAGGGCAAACATCGAAAGCTATTCGCTCGTTATTTATATCTACTGATAGATTTGCAAAACCACCTAGGTTTAGGCAAAAATCGTAACCTGGAAACAAAAGCTTATCCCCAATAGGCACTAATGGTGCCCCTTGCCCACCTAATTCCACATCTTGAATCCTAAAATCACAAACAACGGTTTGACCCACTAATTTTGAAATTATTGGTTGATTGCCTATTTGGTAGGTTAACTTATTTTCTGGTTGATGATATGCCGTATGACCATGTGAGCAGATGGCATCAATACATTTAATCTTATACCTTGCTATGAATGAGTTTATAACATTTGCCAATAAATGGGTATATTCCTTATCAATTAATTTTAGTTCTTCAATACTTAGATTTACCAAATTTTCCAATTTTCCATTCCAATCTTCATCGTAATGTATTGTTTCAGCTCTAATAATATCGAAATCCCAGTTTTCACAATACTTAAACCTCGCATATAACAAATCGATTCCATCTAAAGATGTACCAGACATCACCCCTATAACATAATATTCATTTTTTATCATATTAAGTAAAATTAGCGTTTTTTATTGAAAAAATCTTATAATAACACTATATTTGCTAGTATATTTTAATATATTAATAATATTATTATTCATATGAATTTTAATCTTTCGGAAGAACATTTAATGATTCGTGATGCAGCTAGGGATTTTGCCCAAACAGAATTATTACCTGGAGTTATTGACCGTGACAATAAACAACATTTTCCCGATGAACTTGTAAAAAAAATGGGGGAACTTGGGTTTATGGGCATTATGGTAGATCCAAAATATGGTGGTAGTGGAATGGATACTATTTCCTATGTTCTTATTATGGAAGAATTATCTAAGATCGATGCGTCGGCTTCAGTAATGGTATCCGTAAACAACTCTTTAGTGTGTTACGGACTTGAAGCTTATGGCACTGAAGAACAAAAGCAAAAATATTTAACAAAACTAGCTACTGGTGAATATCTAGGTGCTTTTTGTTTAAGTGAGCCTGAAGCAGGCAGTGATGCAACCTCCCAAAAAACCACTGCATTAGACAAAGGTGATCACTACATATTAAATGGTACTAAAAACTGGATTACTAACGGTGGCCGAGCTAATGTTTATATTGTAATAGCCCAAACCGATCGTGATAAAGGTTCTCATGGTATTAACGCATTTATTGTAGAACGTGGAACAGATGGATTTCATATTGGCCCTAAGGAAGATAAATTGGGGATTCGAGGCAGCGATACGCACACTTTACAGTTTAATGATGTGAAGATTCCTAAAGAAAATAGAATTGGTACAAATGGCTCTGGATTTAGATTTGCCATGAAAACATTATCTGGAGGACGAATAGGTATTGCCTCTCAAGCTTTGGGCATAGCACAAGGCGCTTATGAATTGGCTTTAAAATATTCTAAGGAAAGAAAAGCTTTTGGAACCGAGATTAGTAATCATCAAGCTATTGCTTTCAAATTGGCTGACATGTATACCGAAATAGAAGCAGCTAGATTATTGGTGATGAAATCTGCGAAAGATAAAGATTTAGGAAAAAATTATGATAGATCAAGTGCCGTGGCTAAGCTTTATGCTTCAAAAGTAGCCATGGAACACACCGTTGAAGCGGTGCAAATCCATGGTGGCAACGGATTTGTAAAGGAATACCATGTAGAACGCTTAATGCGAGATGCTAAGATTACCCAGATTTATGAAGGAACTTCAGAAATTCAAAAGATTGTAATCTCGAGAAGTATTTTAAGAGATTAAGACTAACCTCTATCTAATCTTTTCTTATACACTAACCATAAATAGATTACTGGAAGTTTCTAATCTCTAATTAGACTTTTAGGATTTTTAATGAGTGATTTTTCCTGTAAAATTAACTTAAAATAACCCAAGAAAACTATCCATTTCAAATTTATATAAACAAAAAACCCTTCACTAAAAATAGTGAAGGGTTTCCAAAAAAGGCAACGACCTACTCTCCCACAGATGCAGTACCATCGGCGCTAACGGGCTTAACTTCTCTGTTCGGAATGGTAAGAG
>NZ_JAIOUU010000008.1:0-130142 GCF_019931125.1 Aestuariivivens sp. NBU2969 | reverse complement strand
GAGACACGCTTTTCAACATTCTTAGAAAACACAATATGCTTATAACCAGAAAGAAACCCAGCTACAGAACTACCAATTCTTTTCATAGGTTCTATAAATATAAAAACATCATCAAAGATGTACTGGTTAATAGACCTAATCAAGTTTGGGTAAGTGATATTACATACATCAGAACTGTAAAAGGGTTTTGTTATTTGGCCCTTATAACCGACATGCATTCAAGGAAAATCATCGGTTACGACCTTAGTGACAGCCTTGAACTTAGTGGCTGTGCCAGAGCGCTTAAAAAGGCTTTATATCAAGCTAAAAACACAGAGAACCTAATACATCACTCGGATAGAGGCATACAATATTGTAGCAATGTATACACACAAATTTTAAAAAGAAACAACATCAAAATTAGTATGACAGAAGAAAATCATTGCTACGAAAACGCTATTGCTGAACGTGTAAACGGCATCCTAAAAGACGAGTTTTATCTTGACCAGACCTTTGATAGCGTACAACACGCGAAAAAAGCTACAAAAAGTGCTGTTAATCTATACAACCAAATTAGATTACATGTATCTTTAGATTATAAAACACCGAATATGGTATATTTAAAAACAGCGTAAATCAATTTTTAACCTGTAGCCATATTTCAGGACTAGACAAACTACTAATGAACTTTCCGAAGTTACAATAACCGATGTACTTTTAAACATAGCATCATTTGTAGTGAATGCCATAACCATTCCTATTACAACAATAAACAATACTTTATTTAAAATTTTTGATTTCATTATCAATGAGGCAATTTTAATTTTTTTTTCCAAAAACAAGTCTCAAAGTATATGTCAATTTAAATATTTTAATTAAACATATTACCAAGAGACTTGCTTACTGTTTACTTTTTAGAAGCTAATTGCTGCTTCAAGAACTAGACCATCAAATTTACCTCCATAATGATAATCTGATGTTGGATAATCATTATATTTTTGCCTAACATATTCTGCCTTCATTAAAATGTTCTTGGTCATAAACCATCCTCCTACTAACTGGAATCTATTAACTTCTACATCATCTCCACTGCGTAATTCACCACCAACTATATTAATACGAGTACCAAAATAAACAATAATGACCTAGAATTATTTTATTTAAAAAACATAAAAAAACCCGATAAAAAATCGGGTTTTTTTATTCAATTTATTGTTTTAGCTTGTCCACAATTATTCTTTTAATTGCTTTGATAGGCTTACAAACATATTGTCATTTCCTTTTTCAAAAGGCACCAATACAAATCCATATGAATGTCTTTGGTTAGCTAATATTTGATATTCCTTTTGAGGCCTAGCCCCCCAGCTATCATCCCCGCCAACACCTCTTTGGCCTAAATCGATATGCAATTCTACCAAATCCCGTTCTAATATATCAATAGTATGTTTGCTTTGGTTAAACTCTGGAATACCGTCTATCCTGTATTCAATATTTTTAGAGGCAGCATCACCATAATTTAAATCTGAAGACATATCAAAATCTTCAACCGTCATATGCAGTGCACTAATTCCCAAACCTTCTACAATATTTTTAGCTACAACAAGCAAACCATTATTGCTATTATTGGATAATGCTACCCAACGAACATCTGTTTTATACCCATTTTCTTGTGGGCGGATATAGGGTACATACTGATCTTTGACCTTAGAATGGTATAAATCGATAAAAGCTGAAGCTTTTCTGTCTTCATAGTTTTCCCAAGGTCCCCTACCAAAGTAAGATATGTTATCGTATGTTTTAGGTAACTGCATACGCATACCCACTCTAGGAATGTCTGAGTTGTAGTCTGTTGTTTCCAAAGTATTCTCAACCTCAACAATGCCTGTCCCGTGCATACGATAGGTGCTAAAAAATTGCGTATCCACTCCAGGTAATTGGTACGTTACATGCAGCATAACAACATTCTTAGCAACTTGATCGACATTAATCTTTGTTACCTTTGAAAACAAAGATGCTTTTTTCCACTCGATATTGTTTTTATACATTTTATTTCCTGCGTCGTTATCGGTAACAGCTCTCCAAAAATTTGGTTTTGGTCCTTTACCATCTATCAACAACTCAACACCATTAAACTTATAAGAAGTCAATCTTCCTTCGACGCTACTGAACTGCAAATCACAAACCTCATTAAAAATACGAATGCCATTGTTGTTTTCTTCAACTTTTAAAGCTGGTCCAGAATCGGTTTCCATAGCTTGGGTCACATAAACTTGGTCCAAACGTATTTGTTCGTGTGCCACTTGATACCCTTTTGGTAAAAGTCCCCAATCCTGTTTTGTAAGTGCTTCAATCTCTAAAAAATATTCTGTATTTGGCTCATAATTTACATCACTTAATGGTACCCTAACAAGCTTACCTGTATGGGTATTAACATCTATGGTTTCAATAGGAATTGTCTTTAATGTTTTACCGTCAGCCTTAATGTAAGCAATAAGGTCAAACTCATTTAAATTGGTAAAATCGTATAGGTTTTCAACCAAAATCCGTAATTCCTTATGCCTGTTAATTCCCTTGGGCTTAAAATTAATGAACTCATGGGCCTTTTTAACTTCATATAATCCTGGTTGTGGTGTTCTGTCAGGAAATACAATACCGTTATTTAAAAACGTGTTGTCCGTTGGCATGTTTTCACCATAATCACCTCCATAGGAATAATAACGTTGACCTTTGTCATTGGTCTTCCAGATCGACTGGTCTACCCAGTCCCAAATAAATCCTCCTTGTAAGTTTTCGTATTGCTCAATAACATCCCAATAATCTTGAAAATTACCTGTACTGTTACCCATGGCATGGGCATATTCGCTAGGTATAAACGGTCTATCCGTTTTGCTTTTCCCTATAACTTCAAATGTTGCAGGTGATGGATATTGTGGAACAATAATATCGGTATTCCAATCCATATCATATAAGCTACCGTCATAGTCTTTGTATGGGCGTTCATATTGAACGGGTCGCTTTGATTTATCTGCGGCTTTAATGGCTTTGTAGCCTTCAAAAAAATTAATACCATTACCAGCCTCATTACCCATGGACCATATGATAACCGAAGGATGATTCTTATCACGTTCAACCATACGTACCATTCTATCAACATGCGCTTTTTTCCAACTTTCCTTTTTTGCCAATGAACGGTCTCCATAATACATACCATGAGATTCAATATTGGCTTCATCTACTACATATATACCATGCTGGTCACACAGTTCGTAAAATCGTCGCCCTCTTGGGTAATGGCTCAAACGGACCGCATTTATATTATTTTCCTTCCAAAGAGTAATATCCTTCATAATCATTTTCTCAGACATTATATGTCCGGTTTCAGGATCGGTTTCCTGAGTATTAACCCCCTTTAAAGTGATACGTTGACCATTTACTAAAAGTAATCCGTTTTTAATTTCTACACTCCTAAAGCCAATTTTTATGGATGTAGTTTCTATAAGCTTACCTTTTTTATCCTTTACCTCAATTATTAATGTGTATAAATTAGGATGCTCGGCATTCCAGTGTCTTATATTTCCAATTATGGCTTCAAATGAAACCCTCTCGCTTGTGTTCTTACTTATAGCTTCATTTTTAATCCCTTGTTGGATTATGTTTTGACCATCTAATATTTTGTATGATATTTCAACTGTTTGATTTTTGGACAAATGGTTTTCAAATACAACATCCAATTCAAATTCGCCATTTACATAACTTTTATCTAAACCAGAAACTACCTCAAAATCCTTAATACGAAGTTTTGGTTGGGCATAAACAAATACACTGCGTTCTATTCCACTTATTCTCCAAAAATCCTGGCACTCGAGATAACTGCCATCCGTCCATCTAAAAATTTGAAGAGCTATTGCATTTTTTCCAGGTTTTGTAAACTTGGTAATATTAAATTCAGCTGGTAACTTACTACCTTGGGAATAGCCTACATAGTGCCCATTAATCCAAACAAAACCTCCAGATTTCATTGCACCAATGTGCAGAAATATTTCTTTACCGTCCCAATCTTGTGAAATGTTAAAATCCCTTCTATAAGAACCAACAGGATTATATTCTTGAGGCACCTTCCCTGGATACTTTGGGTAAATTCTGTCTTCAAATTCCATATCACTTGCAACAGGGGCTTTGTAGTCTGCAAATTCATATTGATGGTTTACATAAATAGGAATGCCAAAGCCTTCCACCTCCCAATTTGAAGGTACTTTTATATCGTCCCAATGACTGACATCTTCTTTTGGTTGCATAAAACTAGTAGGACGGTCTTTTGGTGAACGCACCCAATTAAATTTCCATATACCATCTAAACTAAGTTTGTATTTTGGTGAATTACTTTGTCTGTCCGCTTCAGAGGTAAAAGAAGTAAAAGAGGCGTGTGCATCTACTTTGTTTTCTGAAATAACCGTTTCGTTTCCAATATAATAATCAATGTTTTCGGGATTGTTTTGGGAAATACAATAAGTACTTATTAATGAGCACAGTATTAGCTTAATTGAGTTTTTCATGTATTTAAAAATGAGCTTTAAAATTTTAATATTTTTTTGGATATCAAATATACAATTCTTATACACTAAGCCCTATATAACCAAATCTATTTTTAGTATTTATAAGTTTAATGATACTTAATTATATATATAATCCTTTTTAAATTCATCCATAAAGAATCAATAAAATTTAGTATATTAATCGTGTCTAATTAAACTATAAGTTAACTATAGACCTAGTTAAACTCCCCATCTTCCCACTTCTGAACACAACTTAAAACGGAGTAGCTGAAAACCGAAAAGAGTAGGCATCATTTAAAATCACTAAACAATGAAAAAAGGAACCATTAAAGTAAGTGTATTATATCCTAACGAAACAGGCAAGTCATTTGATATGGATTACTACTGTAATAAACATGTCCCCATGGTTGGAGGGCTTTTAGGCAATGCCTTGATTGGCGCCACTATTGAAGAAGGTGTTTCGGGTGGTGAACCAGAGTCGCCCGCACCTTATGTAGCCATGGGAAACATTTATTTTGAGACTATTGAAAGTTTCCAAAATTCCTTTGGTGCCAATGCCGATAAAATTATGGCAGACATCCCTAACTACACTAATATAGAACCTGTTATTCAAATAAGCGAAGTAAAAATCTAAAACAATATTATTAATGTAGCAGCCGAAAACCACTTAGAGTAGGCATCATTTAAAATCACTAGAATGAAAACACTAAACAACTTTATAATATTTTCAACGCTCCTGTTGTTATGTATTACAATAATGAACGGTTGTAAAAACCAAACCGAAGAAACTAAAGAAGTGACTCCAGAACCTACATTTGATTTAGCCACAGCCAAAACTCAAATTATAGCAGCGAATAAAACATTTGCTGAACGTTTTGTTGCTAAAGATTCTGCAGGCGTTGCCAATTTATACACCCAAGATGCCAAATTTATGATGAACGGAAGTCCATCAATAGTTGGCAGAGAGCATATTCAGTCAGTTATGTCCGGTATCATAAATTCCGGTATTTCATCTGTCGATTTAATAACTATTGATGTTTGGGGCACAGAAAACCTTGTCACAGAAGAAGGTGAATTTGCATTATATGCTGGGGAAAATAAGGTCGACGAAGGTAAATATCTCATACTATGGAAAAAGGTAGATGGTAAATGGCATTTATTTAGGGATATTTTCAACTCTAATTTACCCCCTAGTGTTCAAGCTGAATAGTTCATTTGTAACAAATCCTGATAGTTGTCCAAGTAAAATAAAGAATCTCTTATAGGTTTGAAGCCTATAAAGATTCTTTATTTCGTTACTCTTTTGTCTGAATTATAAAAGCTTATTTTAAATAAGCTAAAACATTGGCTTCTATACGCTTTTGTATATTGGACACATCCGCTTTTACAAAGGTTTCACCAGTAATATTTTCATAAAGCTCAATATAACGCTCACTAACAGTTTCAATGTATTCATCACTCATATAAGGTACCGTTTGCCCTTCTAAACCTTGAAATCCATTACTAATGAGCCATTGACGCACAAACTCCTTGCTCAACTGTTTTTGGGGCTCTTCTTTTGACTGGCGTTCCTCATAACCGTCTGCATAAAAATATCGTGAGGAGTCTGGCGTATGGATTTCATCTATAAGAACAATTCGTCCATCTTTCGTTTTTCCAAATTCGTATTTGGTATCCACTAAAATCAATCCACGAGATGCAGCTATCTCACTACCTCGCTTAAACAATTTACGTGTGTAATCCTCTAAAACATTATAATCGGCTTCGCTAACAATACCTCTTTTTAAAATATCTTCCCGTGAAATATCCTCATCATGATCTCCTTTTTCGGCTTTAGTTGCAGGAGTTATGATGGGCTCTGGAAAAGCATCGTTCTCTTTCATGCCTTCAGGCATAGGTACACCACATAACAAACGCTTCCCCGCCTTATATTCACGGGCGGCATGCCCCGACATATAACCACGAATTACCATTTCAACCTTAAAGGGTTCACACAATTCCCCTATAGCGACATTAGGATCTGGAGAAGCGGTTAACCAATTAGGCACCAAATCTTCTGTTGCAGCCATCATTTTAGTGGCAATTTGATTTAGTATCTGTCCCTTATAGGGAATGCCTTTGGGCATAACCACATCGAAAGCCGAAAGTCTATCGGTGGCAATCATCACCAATTGCTCATCATTAATATTATATACTTCACGCACTTTGCCTTTATAAACACTTTTTTGTCCTGGAAACTTAAAATTGGTATCTGTAATGGTATTACTCATTTTTAGCTTATTCTTTATGAGTTGATTGTTTATTCATTTAATAAAATCCTAGCCCAGATTGAAACGGTACACCCTGAATGGAAACCGAGATTCTCGAAAGTCCTTAAGGAATACAGCAGTAAGCTGGAATAGCAACTAAGCTAAGACTCCCTATTTTCAATACTGTTATAGGCTTCTATAACCTTTTTAACTAGTTTATGACGTATTACATCTTTGTCGTCTAAAAAGACCATCCCTACTCCTTCTACATTTTTTAAAATTAACAAGGCTTCCTTTAATCCAGAAATAGTACGTCGTGGTAAATCTATTTGTCCTGGGTCACCTGTTAGTAAAAACTTGGCATTTTTTCCCATACGGGTTAAAAACATCTTCATTTGTGCATGGGTGGTATTTTGTCCTTCGTCCAATATCACAAAAGCATTGTCCAAAGTTCGTCCACGCATAAAGGCCAATGGTGCAATTTGAATAGTACCACTCTCTATATAATGTGCCAATTTTTCTGGTGCGATCATATCGCGCAAAGCATCATAAAGCGGCTGCATATAAGGATCCAACTTTTCCTTTAAGTCCCCTGGAAGAAACCCAAGGTTTTCACCAGCTTCAACAGCAGGTCGTGTTAAAATAATACGCTTAACTGCTTTACTTTTTAATGCTTGAACCGCCAATGCTATGCCTGTATAAGTTTTACCCGTGCCTGCTGGGCCAATAGCAAAAACCATATCGTTTTTACGCATACTCTCTACCAATTTTCGTTGGTTGGCAGTTTGTGCTTTAATTATCCTGCCACTTACACCATGAACAATAACCTCTCCGCTTTCCTGTGATGTATTATAATCATCACTACTCGTGCTCGTTAGCACGCGCTCAATAGCATTTTCATCCAGTTTATTGTACTTAGCAAAATGCTTTAGAAGCATCGTTATTCGATGATCGAATTCCTCCAGTAATTCTTCATCACCAAAAGCTTTTATCTTATTACCACGTGCAACGATTTTTAGTTTTGGAAAGTATTTTTTTAATAATTCAATATTGGTGTTGTGAGCTCCAAAAAACTCCTTAGGAGTAATCTCTTCAAGTTCGATTATAATTTCGTTCAAAGGCTAGAATTTTGTTCATAATTTTATCCAACATCAATAAAAAACATGATTACTAGACAAAATGATTTATTAGTTTTGCATATATAGGTTGTAAAGCTCAAAAATACATAAATTTGGGTGACCTAATACTAAAAACATATCAACAATTTTGCTGATGGCAATAATAACTTTAACCACTGATTTTGGTGAAAAAGATCACTTTGCTGGCGCGACAAAAGGCGCTATTTATAGTGAACTCCCCAATGTTAAGATTGTTGATATCTCACATTCTGTTTCTCCATTTAATATTCCGGAAGCAGCATATATTATACAAAATGCCTACAGCAGTTTTCCAAAAGGCACCATACATATTATTGGAATTGATTCTGAAATTAATCCTGACAACAAACATGTTGCCTTAAAGTTGGACGATCATTTTTTTATTTGTGCCAACAATGGTATTCTAAGCATGATATGTTCAGAAATTGCTCCAGAAAAAATTGTTGAAATAAACATTCACGATAAAATTCAAACCAGTTTTCCTGTATTGGATGTGTTCGTAAAAGTGGCTTGCCATATAGCAAGAGGAGGAACTCTGGAGGTTATTGGAAAACCCATTACCGAGATTAAACCAATTAAAAACATAGTCCCGTACGTAAATGACGATAAAAACCAAATTATAGGCAGTATTATTTACATAGATAATTATGGCAATGTGATCACTAATATTAAACGTACTTTTTTTGAAGGTATACAAAAGGGCCGTGAATTTGAAATTTCTGCTCGTAACCACAAATTCAAAAAAGTATATAACAAATACAGTGATATTGTAAATTTTGATATTCCAGAAGATAAACGCCATGATGAAGGCAGGGGCTTGGTAGTCTTTAATTCGGGAAATTTTTTAGAGATTGCCGTATATAAAAGCAACTCTCAAACCGTTGGTAGCGCCTCTACCCTTATGGGCTTAAAGTTGATGGACACAGTTAGTGTTAATTTTATTAAGAAAAGTGTCGAAATTTTCCCTGAACGTCCACTGAAAACTGAGCTAAATGAAAACATATAACTCTTATTATTGTTAAAACTAATTTTTAGCTAAAAAAACATTAACACCATGAAAATCGTTTTTAATCTAAAAATCAAGATATTAGTACTTTTATAGCTCAACCTTTTTTTGATTTAGATATAGACCTAAATAACCCCAATATATTTTATATATTGCTTTTAGAATGATTAGACGGTATTGGAACAATACCACTAATCGAAATTATTAAAAACGTTTTGGACAAGTTAAAAACATTGTTCATATTAAGTCAAAAGTACCGAGCGAAGATGAAATTACTTCGCTTAAGTAGTAAACAAAAAATCGCTAGTAAACAGTAAAATTTTTATATTCGTGGATTAATATTGTGAGACTGGGATTACTAATCAAAATAAATAATGTACGCCATACTTAAAAAAGAAATAAACTCATTTTTTGCATCACCTATAGGTTATTTGGTTATTGCGGTTTTCTTGTTATTGAATGGTCTGTTTTTATGGTTATTTAAAGGAGAATTCAATATTTTGGATTATGGCTTTGCAGACCTTTCCTCTTTTTTTATGCTAGCGCCCTGGATATTGATTTTCTTAATTCCAGCGGTAACAATGCGTAGCTTTTCCGATGAAAAAAAGCAAGGCACATTAGAACTTTTACTAACCAAACCCATTTCCCTCATCAATATTGTTTTAGGTAAATATTTCGGGGCTTTAATTTTAATAGTAATCTCCCTTTTACCAACATTGCTTTATGTTTATTCAGTTTATGAACTGGGAAATCCCGTTGGAAATCTAGATATTGGAAGTACTATGGGTTCATATTTTGGATTACTTTTTCTTGTTGCTGCCTATACGGCTATTGGCGTGTTTAGCTCTACACTGTCAGATAACCAAATAGTGGCTTTTATTACTTCTGTTTTTATTTGCTTGGTATTTTATATTGGATTTGAAGGTATCGCCGATTTTACATCAAGTACCTTTACCGATCAATTGGGTATGAGTTATCATTTTAAAAGTATGGGACGTGGTGTGATAGATACACGGGACATTATCTATTTTTTAAGCCTTAGTGCCTTTTTTATTGTTTTGACCAAAATCAACCTTAGCAAAATCAAATTATGATCCTAACACCTGCTTTTATTATTTTAATAAGCTTAATCTTTATTTTGGTTGGTCTATTTGCCAAAAGCATAGATAAGCGCAAATGGGTGGTTTTGTTAATTACAATCGCTGCAACGCCCGTGGTTTACTTTTATATATTTTATCCGTTTATCAATATATTTACTAGTTTTCACCATAAAAAGTATTTTAATGCAGATGCCTGGGAGGCTAAACCTGCATTACGCTACGAGATGAGTGAAAACATAATACATTCAAATTTACTGGAAGGTAAAAGTAAAAAAGACGTAGAATACTTATTGGGAAAAAGTAATTGGTACAGCTGGGATGATTCCTTAAAAATGAATTCGCCTGATAAGTGGAATTATAATTTGGGAATGAAGCCCGGTGCCTTTAACAGAAATAAGGAATGTTTGGAAATAGAATTTAAAAACAATCTAGTTAAACGTGTTACGCAATATCAGTTTGAAGAAACTTTTGAATAAAAATTTAAAACATATTGTCCTACTATTAATCGTTATTATTGCAATTAACTATTTAGGCAGTAAGATTTATAAGCGTTTCGATTTAACGCAGGATTCTAGATACACCCTAAGCGAATCTACGCTTAACATTATAAGTAATGTTGAATCACCAATTGAAATTGATATCTTTTTGGATGGCAACGATTTTCCTTCAGAATTCAGGCGCTTACAAAATGAAACACAACAACTTCTCGAAGAGTTTTCAGCAAAAAACAAAAATGTTATTTTTAAGTTTATCGATCCACTTAAAAATGAAACCAACAGGGATCAAAACATACAGGTCCTTACCCAACGTGGATTGACTCCTATGCAATTAAGCGTACAGGAAAACGGGAAAGCTTCACAAGCTATTATTTTTCCATGGGCATTGGCCAGTTATAATGGAATAACCGTAAGCATTCCTTTAATAAAGAATAAAATTGGAGCTTCACAACAAGAGTTGGTTAGTGGTTCGGTTCAACATTTAGAATATGCCTTCGCCGATGGCTTTAGCAAGCTAACACAGCCTAAACATCTTAAAATAGCCATTTTAAAAGGCAACGGACAATTAAAAGATCAATATATCGCGGACTTTGCCAAAAAGCTAGGGGAATATTATTACCTCGCCAAATTTACTTTAGACAGTGTGGCATCGAACCCACAAAAAACACTAAAGGATTTGGAAACGTTCGACCTAATAATCAATGCCAAACCCTCTGAAGCATTTACAGAAGAAGAAAAACTGGTTTTGGACCAATATACCATGAACGGAGGCAAAAGCCTTTGGCTTATAGATGCCATTGCTATAGAAAAGGATAGTTTAATGAACGATAGCGGCACCAACTTCGCTATAGGAAGGGATTTAAACCTTACCGATTTTCTTTTTAAGTACGGCGTACGCATAAACCCTATAATTGTTAGCGACCTATACTCGTCTCGAATTATGTTGGCAACGGGAAGTGGTAACGATACACAATTTCTACCTCTACAATGGACCTACTCACCTCTCGCAGCTGCAAATCCCAACCATCCAATTACCAATAATTTAAACTTGGTTAAGTTCGATTTTGCTAATCAGATAGACACTTTGAAAAATAATGTAAATAAGACCATTTTATTACAAACTTCAAAGTTTACACGATTAGAAGGTGTTCCAAAGGAAATTAGTTTAGAAAAAGCTACTCAAAAGCCAGACCCATCTTTATATAACAAGGGCAATCAAAACCTTGCCGTACTTTTAGAAGGGAAGTTTACCTCAGTTTATAATAATCGCATCAAGCCCTTTAAAATTAGTGAAGAAAAATCCAATAGTATTGCAACCAAAATGATTGTTATTGCCGATGGCGATGTTATAAAAAATGAAATTGACCGAAATGGTCCTTTGGCTTTGGATTTTGACCGTTCCAGTAACCAAACCGTAGGTAACAAGGAATTTTTATTGAATGCTGTAAATTACTTATTGGATGATGACGGACTTATAAACATTCGAACTAAGGAAATAACCGTTTCATTCCTGGATCATGAAAAAATAGCCAAAGAAAAAACCAAGTGGCAACTCTTAAACATCGTATTACCATTGGTCTTATTGGCTATATTTGGTTTTGCTTTTAATTACTTCAGAAAGAAAAAGTATGTGGCTTGAATGTTGATAAGTTTGTTTCCAATATTAGACGGTATCGAATATATTTGTAGATAGCTTTTAATATTAAAATATCTTATATATAAATGAAATTTATTGTATCTAGCACCTATTTGTTAAAGCAATTACAAACCTTAGGTGGTGTAATCAACAACTCAAATACCTTACCTATTTTAGACAACTTCCTGTTTGAATTGGAACAATCCAAACTTACGGTTTCGGCTAGTGATTTAGAAACAACAATGTCCTCTACCCTAGATGTGGAAAGTGATAGCGAAGGTAGTATAGCCATTCCAGCACGTTTGCTTTTAGATACGTTAAAAACCTTTCCAGAACAGCCTTTAACCTTTATTGTAGAGGACAATAATACTATTGAAATTAGTTCCAGTCATGGCAAGTATGCATTGGCCTATGCAGATGGCAATGAGTTTCCAAAAGCTATTTCATTAGAAGACGCCAGCAAGACTTTGGTATTGGGAGATGTATTGGCTACGGCAATAAGTAAAACCATTTTTGCTGCTGGAAATGACGATTTACGGCCAGTAATGAGCGGTGTTTTTTTCCAATTTTCAACCCAAGGGCTGACCTTTGTGGCTACAGATGCCCATAAGTTGGTAAAATATACCCGTGAAGATATTAGGGCTAATCAGGTAGCTGAATTTATTATGCCTAAAAAACCCCTAAATCTTTTAAAAGGTATTTTGGCAGGTAGTGAAGAAGAAGTAACCATTGAATATAACGATTCGAATGCTAAATTCACTTTCGAAAACTCAGAATTAATATGTCGTTTAATTGATGGTAAATATCCTAATTATGAAGCTGTTATTCCAAGAGAAAACCCAAATAAATTAACCATTGCACGCAACCAATTTTTAAATTCTGTGCGTAGAGTTAGCATTTTCTCTAACAAGACCACACACCAAATCCGATTAAAAATTGCTGGTGCAGAACTTAATATTTCTGCAGAAGATATTGATTACAGCAATAAAGCAGAAGAACGCCTTACCTGCGATTACCAAGGAGACGATATGCAAATTGGATTTAATTCCAGATTTTTGACGGAAATGTTAAACAATTTAAATTCCAACGATGTACAGTTGGAAATGAGCTTACCCAATAGGGCTGGTATTTTAACACCAGTTGATGGACTAGATGAAGGTGAACTAATAACCATGCTGGTAATGCCAGTAATGCTGAATTCATAGAAAAGTTTATCCTAATCTATAATATTAATCAAAAACGCTCACCATAGGTGAGCGTTTTTGCTTATCTCATACTAGCTAAAACTAACTAATAAAATTAAGAGACAAGGGGTATGTTGGTGTTTCTCCTTTACTTGCTTTTAAGGCATTGACTATTGGAAACACAACAGATATTATTCCTAAAACTATAAGTCCTACAATACCCAAACCTAAAAATAAAATTAACGGGATGCATATTAAGCAGTACACTATTAAACTTAATTGAAAGTTTATTATGTTTTTACCGTGCGTATTCATTTGATATATCTTTTCCTTTTGTGTTAGCCACAAAATTAAAGGCAATAACAGGCTACCAAAACCTATGACCAATGTAATTAATTGGCTTAAATGGGTTATAACTATAAGTTGATTATCTTCTCTCATGATACTTTATTTTGATTGACACTTATATGACGAAACCCTTGATAGATTGTTACAAAAAAATAAATATTTCTGAAGATTATAATCCAATTTGGAAACAGATATTAGATTTTGATTGTTGAATTGAATTCAGCATGAAGAACCACCAAACTTAAGGTGTCTTGTTCAACAAGGCTTGAAACCTTGGTTCATCTTTTAAAGAGTGAAATTTAATATCCTGCGCTAATCCCCAAAAGAAAAGTCCTTGACCACCAACTTCATAATCTTTTTCCAACCAGTTTAAGGCGTTATCCACATCGCCTAACCCCATATAAATCGTTGCGATCATATATGGAGGCACATACGTTAATTCATTCTTATTCAATTGGTATTCCAATATTTTTTGAGCCTTTTCGGTTTCTCCTATCATACCATAGCAATAACCAAGCATCCAATTGGTATGGGATGCCACACTACGTGATGTGTAAAGTTGTATCGCCTCATCATATTTACCCAAAGCTGAAAGGTTTGAGGCTTTCATCCAAATTAACATATTGTCGTTTGGAAATCGCTTTAGGGATTCGTCCATTAAGTCGACAGCCTTTTGGTATTCTCCTAAATAATAATAAGTCTGCCCCATATCTCCTATATACTTCGTCGATAAGGGATCCAATTTTAGCACCTTATTAAAGTTTTCTTCCATTAACTCCAAATTACCTTCGAAAGTGTATATCCAAGCTAATTTGTTATAGGCTCCCACATAACTAGGGTTTATTTCAATAGCTTTTTTTAAGTAAAGTAGAGCGGTTTCTTTTTCATATTTGTAATAGCTAATAGCACCTAAAGCTCCAAAAGTACCACCGTCGTTAGAGTTAATGGCCAATGCTTTTAAAGCTGGTGTTGAGGCCAATTCCACCATTTTTTTTGGTGATTCCCTTCCCCAAAAAATATATTCCAAATAGGTTTCTGCTACACCAACATAGGCCCTACAGAACTGTGGATCTATATCTATTGCTTTTTTAAATAAGTCTTCCGCTTTTTTCAATTCCTCAACTTTACCGCCCCCTCTATGTAAAAACTTTTGAGCCTCCTTAAAAACGGCATATGCTTCAGGATTATTTGTTGGTTCGTTATTTAAACGCAACTGCTCTGTATCACTCAATGTTATTTTTAACGCATTGGCTATATCTCTGGAAACGTCACTCTGAATTTTAAATATCTGAACCAAGGTATTATCATAATTTTCAGCCCATAAGTTTTTGTTACTGGAAGCATCGACCAAATTGGCATTAATACGTACCTGGTTTCGATCTACCCTTACACTGCCTTCCAATATATAATTAACTCCTAATTCCTTGGCTATATCCTTAAGCGGTTTATCTGTATCCTTATAATGCATTGCCGAAGCCCTTGAAATTACTTGAATATGCTGAATTTTAGATAAATGTGTTATTAAATCCTCTGTTATACCATCGGCAAAGCTATCCGATTCATTATCATTATTCATATCATTAAAAGGAAGCACTGCCAATGTTGGTTCCTTTAATTCGTATACCGCGCCCCTATTCATAATAAAATAGGTAAGCACCAAAATGGTTAACGATAAAACACCAAGGGCATAAAGGCTTTTTTTTCGGTAGTTTTTATAAATTTCATCATCTTTGGGTTTCGTTTTTCCTTCAAGTTTATTTTTATCAGGAACAACCAGATTGTTATTGGTCACTGCGAAAATAGGAATGACCTTATTAACATTCTTAAAATCGACAGCATCAATAAATTGAGTAGAAATGTCTTTTTGATTTCTAATTTGGTCATTTACCCTGTCTGAAATCAAAATACTTCCAGGAACAGCTAAAGACTCTATTCTTGAGGCAATATTAACCGCATCTCCAATTATGTCCGACTCCGTTCTAATGATATCTCCAACGTGAACCCCAATCCTAACAGGTATAGCGGGTGCTTCCTGAAAGGCTTTCTGCATTTCAATACCACATTTAATGGCTTCAACAGAGCTTCTAAAGGTACTTAAAGCACCATCACCATAATATTGAATGAGCTCTCCATTATAGCGTGCGGTAACATTATTGAATATCTCTCGGTGCTTCTTTCTTATAAGTATAGCCTCTTCCTCATCGTTTTGCATTAAGGACGTATAACCTTCTATATCAGTGAACATAATTGCAACGAGTTGTCTTTGCTGTGCCATAAATACAATTGAGTTTAAGAACTAATTTAGTCATTTATCTTTAAAAAGTATGCATTTAAAGATCCCGAAGTATTAAATACGTATAATAATTTTTATCTTTAACCTAGTCATTAATAGCATTATGTCCAATACAGCAACTAAAGAACTTATAACATTCCTTTCTTCAATTCCATTTTTTTCTGAAGTATCCGAAACGGCTTTACAAAAGCTTAGTGAAAACATTTCTGAAGAAACCTATATTAAAAACGAAAGTATTTTCAAAAAAGGCGATGAAGGGCATGCTATGTACGCTATTCTTTCTGGTGTCGTTAAAGTGCATGATAAAGACCACATATACGACACCTTTACGTCGGGTCATTGCTTTGGTGAATATGCCTTGATAGATAATGATCCCCGTTCGGCATCCATAACTGCCATTGAAAAAACAAGGGTTTTAAAAATTGAGCGCAAATATTTTTTGGATTTAATGAAAATTGATAGTGGTTTTGCCCAAGGCATTTTAGCAGTAATGATTAAACGGCATAGGGAATTGGATACCATTCAAGAACGCTTGGCAACTTCTAAACAGGCTATAGAACTAGCCAACAGTAAAATGAACGGACTAATAAACGGAGCCATGGATGCCATTATTATGTTCGATAGTGACTTTAAGATTGTTCTTACCAATGCATCGGCTAACAAACTTCTAGAAAACAACGATGCACTGCACCGCAACATTCTGTTTTTTTTAGCTGATGAAAGTGCAGGTTTAATTGAAGACATTGTAAAATCTGAAGCCTCTAAGGGACTAACCAATAAATACCTACCCAGCTATATAAAAGTAATTGGTTCTAATGAAACGGAAACTTTAAATGAAGGTACTATAAGTAAATATGGTAATGAGGACAATCCTTATTTTACACTTATTTTAAGAAACATTGAAGACCGTTTAATTGCTGAAGAGACCATAACCTTACTAACCAATAAAACACAATATTTAGAGGAAGAGATTCAGGAATTGACGAATAGTTATGGTATCATTGCCGAAGACCAAAGTATGAAGTCTGTTTTAAACCTGATCCAGCAAGTAGCAAAAACAGATGCAACGGTTTTAATACAAGGTGAAACGGGTACCGGAAAGGAATTAGTGGCAAGAGCGATCCATAAGGAAAGCAATAGAAATGATAAACCTCTTATACGGATTAATTGTGGAGCCATACCTACCAATCTTATTGAAAGTGAATTATTTGGCCATGAAAAAGGGGCGTTTACTGGGGCTACCACAAGTAGAAAGGGCCGATTTTTATTAGCTGATAAAGGCACTATTTTTTTGGATGAGATTGGTGAACTACCATTGGAGTTACAGCCTAAATTGCTAAGAATCATACAAGAGGGTGAATTTGATCCCGTGGGTAGTTCGGAAACCATCAAAGTAGATGTTAGGATTATTACAGCCACCCATAGGGACTTGTTGGAATTTTCAAAATCTGGAAAATTTAGAGAGGATCTTTACTACCGCTTAAATGTATTTCCAATTGAAGTCCCCGCCCTAAACAAAAGAGGCAACGATATTGTGCTTATTGCACAAGAAATGATCGATCGGTTTTCAAAAAAATTGAATAAACCAACTATTCATTTAAATGATTCAGATGCTTCATACTTAAAGTCATACCATTGGCCAGGTAATGTACGGGAACTTCAAAATCTCATTGAACGCGCCGTAATTGTATCGAAAAATGGCAGTATTAATTGGCAATCAATTATTCCCAACCAGCAACCTAATGTACAAGTTATAGACGAAGTGAAGCAAAACCGAATTCTCACCTCAAAGGAGCTGACTGCTTTAGAAAAGGAAAATATTCTAAAGGCTTTAAAACAAACCCGATGGAAAATATCGGGCAAATTTGGTGCTGCGGAGCTATTACGAATTCCTCCAACAACCCTTGCTTCAAAGATGAAAGTTTTAGGCATTGAAAGACCCATATAAAATCAATTTTTTTGTATTTTGGTAATATAAACCACTAATTTTCAATCCATGAGACACTTCTTCTTTATTTTCGCAATTTTAGCTCTTATGAGCTGTAATAATTTATCCGATACAAAAACACAACCCAGTGAAAATTTAGATTTATCAACATCGATTAAAGAATACCACAGCTATACGAATCATGATGACCAATATACTGGAGGCATTAAAATGATACCTATACAAACGCCTAAGGGTGAATTTAAGGTGTGGACCAAACGTATCGGGAACAACCCTACAATAAAAGTACTATTACTGCATGGTGGACCTGGCATGACACATGAACTATACGAATGCTTCGATGGTTACTTTCCGCAGGAAGGCATTGAGTATTATTACTACGACCAACTCGGTTCCTTTTACAGTGACCAACCCAATGACCTATCATTGTGGGATTTACCCCGATTTGTTGAAGAAGTAGAACAGGTTAGACAAGCCCTAAACCTTAACAAGGATAACTTTTACCTATTGGGCCAGTCCTGGGGAGGTATTTTAGCTATGGAATATGCCTTAAAATACCAGCAACATTTAAAAGGCTTGATTATTTCCAATATGGTAGCTTCCATCCCAGAGTACCAAAAATATTCAGATAACGTTCTAGCACCCCAATTACCGCCAGAGGTACTGGAAGAAATTATGATTTATGAAAATAACGAAGATTATGGTAACGAACGCTATTTAAACCTGGTTATGGAGCATTATTACACCGCACATATCTTAAGAAAACCACTTGACCAATGGCCAAACTCCATTAATAGAGCCATTCACAATGTAAACCCTAATGTATATGTTACCATGCAAGGCCCCAGTGAATTTGGGATAAAAGGCGATGCGACGTTAAAGGATTGGGACATTAAAGACCAATTGCACAAGATAACGGTTCCTACCTTAAGTATAGGTGCAAAATATGACACTATGGACCCTGAGCACATGAAATGGATTTCACAGGAAGTAAAAAACGGACGTTACCTGTATTGTGCCAACGGCAGCCATTTGTCGCAATACGATGACCAAAAGACGTATTTTGAAGGCCTTATCCGGTTTTTAAAGGATGTAGACACTAATACCTTATAGCCTAAGTTCTATTCTAATTATATTATCAAAACAATATTCAACTCTCACGATATTTCGTTAATATCTTACGATTTATCGTTAATTTATGATTATTCGTAAATACATTTTGTTTTAAATTAAATTTTAATATTCTGATTTTCAATACTTTAAAATGTTTGGCATAGCATATGCATTTTCATTGTCAAACATTTAAAAAATCAATTAACAAATTAAAATTTAGAAAACATGATTACAACAGCAAATGTAAAAAACGGAGTAAACGTAGATCAATTAGTAGAAACTATTGGAGCCGTTCAACAAAACCCAGAATTAGCCAAATTTGAATTCAGAGCAAAAAACAACTGGATAGATGGAGGTCATTGCGTATCTAGCATTAAAAGTTTTTATGGTGTAGGTCAGGAAGACACATCCCGTGAAGAAGCTTTCACTATGGAATGTAGTCACCCCAACGTATTATTAGGACAAAACGAAGCCGCTACTCCTCCTGAAGTTGTATTACACGCTTTAGCTTCTTGTTTAACTGGAGCCATGGTTTATCACGCCGCTGCACATGGTATTAACATTGAAGGTGCCGAATCAAGCATTGACGGTGGTATAGATTTACAAGGCTTTTTAGGATTAAAAGCAGAAGTTCGAAAAGGTTTTGATGGCATAAAGTTTAAATTAAAAGTTAAATCTGATGCCACAGCAGAGCAACTTGAAAATTTAGCCAAATTTTCTCCGGTATTCGACATGATTACCAACCCTACCCCTGTTTCAATTGAAATTGAAAAAGCTTAAATCCTTTAAGAAGGCTATTCGTAATCGGGTAGCCTTCTTCTTCTTATTATTCTTATTCTTTTTCACTTTCAAATACCAAAACACAAACACATGAAAGCTTCTTTCCATAGTATTTTAAACGCCAATCAAGCAGTAGCGCGAATAGCTTACCAAACTAATGAGGTATTTCCTATCTATCCTATCACTCCTGCCTCTGAAATAAGTGAATTGGTTGAAGCATGGTCTGCCCAAAAACTCACCAATTGTTTTGGTAATGTTCCATCTGTATTTCAAATGCAAAGCGAAGCAGGTGTCGCTGGAGCCATGCATGGCGCTTTACAAACCGGATCGTTGTCATCAACATTTACATCATCTCAAGGACTCTTGTTAATGTTACCCAACATGTACAAAATAGCAGGTGAATTAACCCCTAACGTAATTCATGTGGCCACAAGAAGTGTTGCCACGCATGCCTTGTCCGTTTTTGGTGATCACAGCGACATTATGGCTGTTCGACAATCAGGTTATGCTATGCTAGGAAGTGCTTCGGTACAGGAAGCCCAAGATTTTGCGTTGATAGCCAAAACGGCATCATTGGAATCAAGAATACCATTTGTACATTTTTTTGATGGCTTTAGAACCTCACATGAAATTGCCAAAATAGAAACCATATCTAATTATGTTATTAAATCTATGATGAGTTCAAAAGCAATCGAATCGCATAAGGCCAGAGCATTAAATCCTAATAACCCTGTTATTAGGGGCACGGCTCAAGGTCCTGATGTATTTTTTCAAAGTAGGGAGAGCATAAATTCTTTTTATAATGCCTGCCCGAATATTGTTCAAAAGCACATGGATGCTTTTGCTTTAAAAACTAACCGACACTACAAGTTATTTGAATACGTAGGAGATCCCAAAGCAGAACAAATCATTGTTGCCATGGCTTCATCAACTGAAACCATTGAAACTACCATAAAACACCTTAATCAGCAGGGTAACAAATTTGGGTTAATAAAGGTTCGTTTGTTTAGGCCTTTTAGTATGGAGCATCTATTGCAAGCCCTTCCTAAAACCACTAAATCCATTGCCGTTTTAGACCGTACTAAAGAACCGGGAAGTACAGGGGAGCCCTTGTACCTCGATGTCTTAAAATCCATTACCGAGGCATATCAAAATGACTTAATACACTCTTTACCAAAAATTTTTGGAGGACGCTATGGCTTATCTTCAAAAGAATTTAACCCTGTAATGGTTCAAACTGTTTTTGATAACTTAAAAAAAGAAACACCTAAAAACAATTTTACTGTTGGCATTCATGATGATGTTACCAAACTTAGCCTGGAATACAATAATACACCTCTTTTTAATGACAACACATACCAAGCTATTTTTTACCAAGAGAAAAATGATTCTAACAACAAAAGCTTTGCAAACACTCTAAAACTATTAGGTAAAAACAGCTATATACAAGGCTATACCCAAATAAGTTACAAGAAATCCAACGCTTATGATATTGCTCATTTGCGACTCAGTAAAACCAAAATAAAAGCACCTTATCTTATTAAAGAGGCTGATTTTTTGGCATGCCACAATATTAACCTTAGAGAAAATGGTTCCATCATAAAAAATATAAAAGCCAAAGGAATACTTTTAGTTAATACCTCTTTACAAACAGATATCTTTTGGCAGTCACTTTCTTGTAAAACACAACAGTACATCATAAACAAACAAATTGATTTACGCATTGTAGATCTTACTAAACTAAACAATATCATTACTTTAAAGAATATTAATATTAACGCATTACACGCTTGCTTTTTATCCATTAAAAATGAAAATGTTGATAATGATGAAAAAAACACTTTATTCTTAGACGACTTTATTAACAAGGTCAATATTTCAACTCCTATCAAGCAAGAAAAAACAGTTCCATTTAGCGATGATTTCTACAACACCTTACTTGGAAAGATGCTGTCAAACAAAGGTGATGAAATTTCTGTAAGCTCATTACCAGTTGATGGCACCTATCCTACCAATACATCAGTCTTCAATACACCTCAAAACAGTCCATTTTTACCAAAATGGAATACCGATTTATGCACCCAATGCGGCGCATGCAGCATGGCTTGTCCGCAAGCGGCATTACGCATCAAAGTATATGATGATTCGCACTTAGAAAGTTCGCCAAGGACCATGAAGTATATGGCATCCAAAGATTTCGACTTAAAGAACTATACCATACAAATCAATCCAGACCAATGTAATGGTTGTAATAATTGTATTGATGCTTGTCCAGCAAAAGCTTTAAAAGCGACTCACAAAGAGCCCAATCTTACTAAAGAGCAGATAAATTGGAATTATTTTGAAAGCATCCCTGAGTTCGATAGAAATAAAATAGATGTAACAAAAATAAGTCAGCAACAATTACAAGAACCTTTATTTAAATATGCCACAGGTATTAAAGGTTGCGGCGAAGCACCATATCTAAAATTAATGTCCCAGCTTTTTGGCAACAGATTGCTTATAGCAAATGCTACTGGAGCCAGCTCTATATTTGGAGGTGCATTGCCAACAACGCCTTGGTCTAAAAACAGTAAAGGACAAGGGCCGGCTTGGTCCAACTCATTATTTGAGGATAATGCCGAATTTGGTTTAGGATTTAGAATGTCTATAAACCAGCAAGAACAACAAGCCAAAACAATACTAAAGGATTTGGCTACAGAACTTCCTTTTAATTTGGTCTATGACATTTTAAATGCAGAACAAGCTGACGAAATTAGCATAAATGAGCAACGGGAAAGGGTAACTTCCTTAAAGTCCATATTAAAAACCATCAAATCAGAAAACTCTAAAAAGCTTATAAAGCTAGCAGATAGTTTCATTAAAAAAAGTGTATGGATTGTTGGTGGTGATGGCTGGGCTTATGATATAGGATATGGCGCATTAGATCATGTATTGGCTTCTGGTGAAAATGTAAATATTTTAGTTCTAGACAATGAAGTTTACGATAACACAGGTGGCCAAGCTTCTAAAGCTACTCCTTTTGGTGCCGAAGCAAAATTTGACTTCAATGGTAAAACCAAACAGAAAAAGGATCTTGGACTTTTGGCAATGAATTACAATGATGTTTATGTCGCTTCTGTAGCCATAGGTGCCGACCAAGAGCAAACCTTAAAAGCATTTAACGAGGCCGAGAACTTTAATGGCCCATCGATAATAATAGCTTATTGCCATAGCGATTCACATGGCATAGATATGACAAAACCTTGGCAATACCACAAAGCTGCTGTAAATTCTGGACAATGGTTGTTATACAGACATGATCCTAGAAAAACAAAAACCTTACAGCTAGATTCGAATGAACCTTCAATTAAAATCGATGATTATTTGAAACTAGAAGGGCGTTTTAAAAAACTGTTCAGAAAAAATACGGAAACCTTAACCCCTTGGTTAAGAGAGTATCAAAAGAAAATTGACAAAAGATTTGATAACTATTTGATGCGTTCATCTACAACTATTATAAACCGATCTAAGATTATTTCTAACAATAGAATTTTTAAAAGCTTAAAACCAGTAACACGTCATCATAATAATTAATAATCTAAAAAACTTAATCCTTTACATGCCAAACCCAAGACATGAATTATCAAAAAATAAACCTATAAATATACAATGCATGCTATTTTTTTGTAATTTAACCCTATACTTTTCTCCTATGATTTGGCTATATATAGCATGCCCCTAGTCTATCCACCACAAAATCATGCCTCAGATTTATTGATAAACATAGCCACTAAAAAAGTTTAATGCTTTTATGTTCTAACATAAATTTTAAAAAAATAAATGGAAATACTTAAGCATTATAAGAGAATAGTAAAACGCATATTGATATATTTTGTTGCGGTATTGAGCTTAGCTTTCATTTTTATGCTCTATTGTTTTGATGCATTACCCAAAAATTTATTCAAATCTAAATTTGCCCCTTCAAAATTATATTATATGAATTATGACATATCCCAGTTAAACAACTCAAAAGACAACGAGTTGCTAAAATATGGATATGAACTGTTCTTAAATACTCCAAAATACATTGGTCCTGATAATGGTGATCCAAAAATGATATATCAAGGTAACCGATTGGCTTGTAAAAACTGTCATTTAGATTTAGGCACCAAGCCTTACTCTGCTCCCTTAATAGGAATCATACAACGATTTCCACAATACAGGGGTAGGGAAAATAAAATAGGTACCATTGAAGAACGTATTAACGGCTGCATGGAACGCAGTATGAATGGAAAAATGTTACCAGAAAATGGTAAAGAAATGCAAGCCATTGTAACTTATCTAGATTGGTTAAGTCGGTATGCGCCAAAAGATGGCAAAATTAAGGGCACTGGGTTTTTAAAAATTGAAATCCCAAACAGGGCTGTGGATTTAAACCATGGTAAAGCTGTTTTTATTAAGCACTGTGTTGTTTGCCATGGTGAAGATGGCCAGGGTGTTATGTCCTCTAATGGTTACACTTATGAATATCCGCCTTTATGGGGAGATAATTCCTTTAACCATGGGGCCGGTATGACCCGCGTTATTACGGCAGCCCAATTTATTAAAGGGAACATGCCATTTGGAACGACTTACGACACCCCTGTATTAACCGATGAAGAAGCTTATGATGTAGCGGGTTATATAAATTTACAAGACCGTCCAAAGAAATTAAATCCAGAGAAAGATTTCCCTGATCTTAAGAAAAAACCTGTGTCTACACCTTACCCGCCTTATGCAGATAACTTTTCAGTTGAACAACATCAAAAAGGGCCTTTTCAGCCCATTATAAAATATTATAAGGAAAAATTTAACATCACTAAAACCAAGTAATTATGAAAACAATGAACGACAACTCAAGAAGACGATTTCTCGGTGCTTTGGCACTTGGAGCAACTGCAAGTACCATCTCTGTACTTTCAAACCCAATGTATGCCAACACGTCTATTTTTACCGACAAAAAAATGAATGAAACAGAAGATTGGTTCGATAAGATTAAAGGGACCCACCGTATTGTTTATGATGGTTCTACACCTCACATGGGCCTTCCTGTGTTGTGGAACTGGGCATTTTACCTGTCCAACAACTCAACGGGCTCACCTGATAGCGATATTACCGCTATGACCGTCATACGTCATACCGGATTATGCCTAGCATTTAAGGATGAACTATGGGCAAAATATAAGATGGGTGAATTCTTTGGTGTAAAAGATCATACTGGAGACTTCGCAGTGCGTAATCCTTTTTACGAACCACAAGATGGCGATTACCCTATAAACGGACCTGGAGGCATAAAAAGTCTTAATGAGAGGGGCGCCATGTTCTGCGCATGCGATTTAGCCACTAAAGTGTATAGCAATAAAGTTGCTGAGAAAATGGGAATGAATCCAGAAGAAGTTTACGAAGAATGGGTAAATGGTATGCTGGATGAAGTGAAATTGGTGCCATCGGGTGTATGGGCACTAGCTAGAGCACAGGCTCGAGGCTGTGGCTATGTTTTTGCTGGCGAATAATATAAATACAAGATTATGAAACGTTTATTAAATACTGTGTTTGTATTACTATTTTCCACAATAGTCTTTGCTCAGGAGAAACCTGTAAAAATTGTATTCGATGTAACTAGCAGCAATACAAAAGTCCATGAATCGACTATTAGACACGTAAAGGCCATGTCTAGCGCTTATCCAGATTCCAAGTTTGAAGTCGTTATGTATAGTGGCGCTATGGATATGGTTTTAAAGAATAAATCTGTAGTAGCAGACGATTTGGAAATGCTAGCCAAAAAAGACAATATCGATTTTGTTATCTGTGAAGGTACCATGAAACGCCATAATGTTGATTCAACGCAATTAATAACTGGCGTTAGAAGCGTTCCTGATGGCATTTTAGAAATTATTGAAAAACAAAAAGAAGGTTGGGGCTATATTAAAGAAAGTCAATAGTCAACACCAATCCAAATCATTTAGGCTGAATTGTTTAACACTTAGTAATTCAGCCTTTTTTATATCTTAAAACTAAATTATTCGTTACAAAACGTAAATTTTAGTTGTATAACTACAAAAATAGTTATATGTTTGTTGCAAATATTTTCATTATGCAAAAACTAACGAATAAAGAAGAAGAGGTCATGCATATTTTATGGAAGCTAGAAAAAGCCTTTGTAAAAGACGTACTTGCTGAAATAAAAGAAGACAAACCACACTACAACACCCTATCGACTATTATCCGTCATTTAGAAGATAAGGGCTATGTAAGTTACAATGCTTATGGTAAGACACACCAATACTACCCTATTGTTAGTAAAGAAACCTATAGAAAAAAATTCATGAACACTGCCATAGAGCATTACTTCAACAACTCCTATAAAAACGTGGTATCGTTTTTTGCCAAAGAAGAAAAAATTAGTGTCGAGGAGCTAAGGGAAATTATAAACCTAATTGAAAGCAAAAAGTAATTGCTATGGAATATTTACTTAAAGCAAGCTTAGTCCTCATTATTTTTTATGGCTGCTATAAACTGTTTCTACAACGCGATACCTTTTTTCAGTCCAATCGTTGGTTTTTGTTAATAGGATTACTAACGACATTTACCTTACCTTTTGTTATCATTCCTATTTATATTGAATACACGCCTACCCCTATAGAACATCTGGTTTTTAATGAACCTATAACAACTGAAGAAACTATTGAAACCCAAGTTTCTTTATGGTATTATTTAGGCATTATCTATTTAATTGGCTTTAGCTTTTTCGCCTTACGGTTTTGCATTCAATTAGTGTCCTTGCTTTGGTTAATTGCCAAAAACAAGAAACATAAACAACACGGGTATACCTTAATTGAAACCACTAACAACACCCCGCCGTTTTCATTTTTTAGGTGGATGGTCTATAACCCCAAGCAATTTAACAGTAAAGAACTAAAGCATATTATTTCGCACGAACGTGTACACGTCAAGCAATATCATACGTTAGACATTATTATATCACAATTGGCATCCATTACCTTTTGGTTTAATCCCATAAGCTGGTTTTACAAAAAGGATTTACAGCAAAACCTTGAGTTTATTGCAGATTATAAAGCGTTGAATAACACGTTTTGCACAAAAAGCTATCAGGAATTACTACTAAAAACCAGTGTTCCCGATTTTAAAATGGCACTGACCAATAATTTTTATTCATCATTAATCAAAAAACGAATCGTTATGTTACACAAATCAAAATCAAAAAAACGAAATCTATTTAAGTATGCCTTAGTACTGCCCATTTTAGTCTTGTTTTTAATGAGCTTTAATATTGAAGAGATTTATGTTGCAAGGGCTTTAAACCAAAGTAATCAGAAACAAAAACTAGCGGAAACTTACATCATCAAAAAAAACACTTCAGATACCGAATTAAAGGAAATTAAAGAAAAAATAACTGACAAAGGCGGCACTTTTACATACACACACCAAAGAGATAGCCGTAATAACATTATAGATTTAGAATTTGAAATAAAAAATAACGGTATCGGAAATTATAAAAGCGAACAACCTTTTAAAGAAGTATATTTTGGCACATTGAAAGGCGGCGGTATTTTTATTGCTGAAGATGAAAAAAACTATAAGAATTTATTGAAAAGAGAAAAAGTAGAGGCAAACAATCTGAAATCAGAAAACATAAAAATTTTTTTCAATAAGGACTTAACTGATTATGATCTTAAAAAGATTGAAAAAAAGCTTAAAAAACAGAATATCATATTTACATATTCCAATTTGGAAAGAAATGAAAAAGGCGAAATTTCCAAACTAAAAACCAAGTTTGAAGATAATGGTGGCTTTTGCACAACCAATTCTTATGAAAATCCTATAAAACCATTTTATTTTCACACGTATGGAGACGAATTTGGTGTAAAATTTCTTGAAAACGAAGTAAAAGAAGAACCATCTTCCACTAAAGGCGTTGCTATTACGCAGAAACCTTTAAAACCATTTAGCATCACAATTACCAAGGATTTTACAAATCAAGACTTAGAAAGTACCATTGCAAAGGCTAAAGAAAAAGGCACAACACTTAAGTTCAACAAGATAAAACGAAATGCTGAAGATGAAATCATTGCCATTCATGCCGAATTTAAAAACGATAATTCTGCAGGAACAATCACTTTTAATTCAGATGTACCGATAAAACCCTTCGCCTACTCTCAAGATAATTATAATAATGGCTTTGGAAAACCTAAAACAATATCCATTATTGGCTACGGAAACAACACCATTAAAACTACCACACCTGTTTTCTACCAAGGCAGTAAAACTACAGCTACAGATAGCATTTATTTTACAAACAACATTTTTTTTCCTAGTGACACCATAATTGTAAAAGGGTTTAGTACAATCCAAGGAAAAGAACCACTTTATATTATAGATAGTGTTGAGGTTGGCCCTGAACGCATAAAAAGTATACATCCAAATAGAATACAGTCTGTTACCGTTTTAAAAGATGCTGCATCAGTCTCTATTTATGGTGAAAAAGCTAAAAATGGCGTTGTCATAATTACAACAAAAAAAGATTGGGAAACCAAGTTTATTGTTGGCAAACCTTTTAATTCTGAAAATAATCAAGAAGAGTTTGTTATTACTGGTACTGTTATCAATACGAAAGGCTTGGGTTTACCTGGCAGCGAGATTGAAATTAAAGGAAGGGATGAAGGAGCAGTGTCTGATTTTGATGGCAACTATTCAATAAAAGTCACTAAAGGAGATGTCCTTATTTTTTCATATATAGGAATGGTTACAAAAGAGATTAAAATTAATAATAATAATAAAGTAAATGTCATATTAGAAAAAGATAACACAACAATTTTTGAAGAATTTCGAAAAGCGCTTTTTATTATAGATGGCAAAGAAGTAACCTACACAGAGCTTGAAAATTTAGATCCAAACACCATTGAATCCATGACTGTGTTTAAAAACAAAGCTGCTACTAAAAAATACGGTGACAAAGGCAAAAACGGAGTCATAGAAATTACGACAAAAAAAGACTAACTCAAAACAAAGAGCACTTCAAACTAGACACCTTTTATAGGTGTCTTTTTTTATACTCAAAAGTTTCACAAAAAGATGAAATCTAAAAAAACCCACCCGTTTTAAACAAAACTGGTCTAGGTTAAAAAAAATAGCACTGAAAATCCCCTACAATTATTTCAATTTATAATAATATTAAATAAATATATTACATATAATAACTTAATCGTAGACTAATAATTACATATTGTAGTTTATTACATTTTTTTACTTACATATTTGTATCTAAATCCATGAATTTCCATTAAAACCTTTGGAACTAGGGTGCTTAAACATATATATTGAAAACTCAATTGCAAAACAAAGTATATTTTATTAACCCTAAACTCGAAAATTATGATAACACTTGCTGAAATAATAATCGATTTAATTCTATCGATTATTGTCTAAAAAACCAAAAAGTAAAGCTTAGTCTAGAATAAGTTTTACTATTTTTACCTTGATTAAGAATGGTTTGATAAATGAAAAAGCAGGTTTTTAAAGTTTTAGCAAAGGTTAATAAAGCAATACTTCCTAGTTATTCAAAAAAGAATTTAGATTTAGCAAAAGCCAGTAAGTTACAATTGGTCATTATTGGCTGGCGATGGTATGTTACCCGAAACGCTTTAGATTAAGCACATACCTTTATGGTGTTGTCGCTTTATATAGCGTAGCAGATGGCGTCAATGAACTTATACCATAGTTACAATTGGATTCTAAGAAGACCGATTCTCCTTTAGACAACATTAATATCTTATCGGCTTCAGAAACTTCTACTTTACCGTCAATAACTATTAAAATCTGGGCAGACTTTGCCTTAGAACTATAGTCATTCGAATCAATCACCTCTATTTTGCTTAATTCAAAATCTGGAGCAGGGGTTTTATACACGCGTTCCATCCCGTCGGTTTGCAGCTCACCTACCATCACATTAGGAATGGTCGCTTCAAAAGCTACATGCTTAAGCAATTCAGGCACGTCAACATGCTTAGGAGTTAATCCGCCTCGCAATACATTATCGGAATTCGCCATAAGCTCCATATTCTGCCCCTCTAAGTAGGCATGGGGAATGCCCGCATCCTGAAAAACAGCTTCCCCAGGGTTTACCTTCACGATATTAAAAAAGTAAATGGAATAAATGCCTTTATCAAAATTCGTTTTATCTTCAGCAGCATCAACAGCTTTGGCAGCCCAATAATCCGGACTTGATTTTTCCAATTTTCCCGATTGGTATAAAGGCAAAATACGATTCACTAAAGGCTTTAGCACTTTATTACACGCATGAGTAGTTTGCTCCATAACATTTCTGTACAAGCCTAAGTAACCTTCATTAGCAAAAACAGGCAACAAATAGTTAAACTCTGGAACATCTTGCAGTATTTTAATTAGCTTATCTCTAGTCAAAAAACCATGAAGCAACCAAAATTCACTTAACGCAACCATAATCTCAGGTTTATGGTTATCATCCTTATAATTTCTATGGCTTGCTGCAATGGGAATACCTAATTCATTTTCTTTCTTAAAGCCTTTTTCGGCTTCTTTTTTAGTGGGATGTACTTGTATGGACAACATATCATGAACATCCAGAACCTTAAACAGAAAAGGTAATCTTCCAAAAGTTTTGGCTACATCAGTTCCCAAATTAGTACTAAGATTGGAATTTAAAAATTCATTTAATGGTAATCGTTCCCCAGATGATGTTTCAATCACAGAAGGGGCATTGTCATGGGCCCCTAACCAATATTCGGCATATGTTTTATTATCTGGGGTCATGCCCAAAAGGTTTGGAATAAAAGTTTTGCCTCCCCAGGCATAGTGTTGCAGTTTTCCCTTTAGTATATGCAATTTCGACATTTTATCTTAATACAACTTTAAGCAGTTAAATATTATCCTACAAATTTAAGCTAAACCTCATTAATATTGGAGTATAAGTTAACTTTACTTAAGGATTAAAGCCACAATACTTTTTTGGTTTAAATTGTATTATGGCTTTTAATTCTACCCTACATCTTAATGCCCTCTTTTTTATTGGCATTTCCGAAACGATATAAGCATTTATTATTGAAACACTTAAAAAGGTTTGTAATTAATTTTAAAGAAAAGGATGTTTAGCCTTTGTTATCTTAAAAATTAATGTTCGTGAATGGTAGAGTCTGCTTCTTTATTCTCACCTGTTTGATTCATTAACATAGTATGGTCGTATTGACAACATCCCGGTAAATTGTTATAAGCCTCTTCGCTTCCTAATACTTTTTCTGTATCGTAACCCGAAGCAGCAATTGCATTATGAACAGCCATTTCATCTGTTTTTGAACCATCAAAAGCGACGTCGATTTTCTTTTTGTCTTTATCCCAATTGGCAGTTGCAACACCTTCAACACTATTTGCAGCTTTTTCAATGGTCTTTTTACACATACCACAATTACCTCTTACGCCAAAAGACAACTCTGTCATTGCGATTTCTGTTGAAACTTCAGTAGTTGTAGTGTCTACTTCTTTTTTTGATTCATTTTTACAACTTGTAAAAACCATAGTTACTATTAAAGCTGCACTTAGAATTACTCTTTTCATTGTTTAAAATTTAATTATTATTTGTGTTAATTTATTCTATTACTTGTTTTACTTCTCCACAGGTAAGCATGGCGTCTCCAAAATAGGGGTTAAACACCTTTTCCTCCTTGCTCATCCAATAGCCTCCCTTGTTGTTGTCTGCCATGGGGCAAAATTCAACAAATACCTTTTCGTTAATCCCAAATAACTGTACGGCTCTTATTAAATGCAGGGATAACGCTTTAAAGCTGGCTCTTTGCTCTTCAATATCTTTTGAATTTGAAATTAATGTTGCCAAAGACTCAATTTCCTTTTCCAGTTCTTCCCAATGGTACTGTGCCTTGCCCTTTATTTCAATATCTATTTTTGATAAACTAGTTAATAGTTTTTTTGAATCTTCCATAGCATTACTGCCCTGCCCCTTGACCAGATTACTTTTTAAATCGATATAATTATCGTAAACCTGTTTTAGATAGTTCTGGAATTTCTTTGAAACTTCCAATCTTTCTGTATTACTGGTATATCCATCAGCATTTTTAGATCTGTTGTTTCCTGTGCTTAAATGCTCTTCATGACCGATGGCCTCCTTCCCGGTCCCATCATTCATCATAGATTTTTTACCTTGCAACTGTGCAGCTGCATCAACAGTAAACGTACCATTTGTGACTATTTCATTTCCAGCAAACAAACCTTCTAACACCTCATAGCTATCTCCTATTTTGTTTCCTAAAGACACTTCTTTCATTTCAAAAATCGGTGCATTGGGATTTGTTTTGAGATACACAACAGAACGCTCGCCTGTCCAAAGAATTGCTGAAGACGGAATGACCAACACTTCATTTGAGGTGTTTTTAGCCCCTTCAATTTTAGCAGATACGAACATGCCTGGTTTAAAAACATCATCCTTATTATTTAAAACCACCCGTAGATTTACCGTTCTCGTTTTGGTATTTAAAACTGGGTCTATAAAGTTAACCGTTCCTTTAAATGATGCGTTGGGATAGGCATTTGTGTATATGACAACGCCCTGCCCTTTTTTAAAAAGATCTATTTGATTTTCATACACGTCAAAATTTGCCCAAACGGTATTTAAGTTTGCGATTCTAAATAAGGCTTGACCCTGTTTAATATAATCGCCTTGCTCAACCAATTTTTCGATAACTGTCCCAGAAACCGTAGCATATACAGGAAAATTTTCCAAAACTTTGCCTGAACTTTCAACTTGGTTGATTTGATTTTCAGATAGTTTCCAAAGCTTCAACTTATTTCGAACTGCTTTATACAATTCAGGTTGCAATTCCTTTAAAGATGCTGCTGTTAATAACTCTTGCTGGGCCGCATACAATTCGGGAGAATAAATGGTCGCCAACAACTGACCCTTACGTACTTCTTCACCAGTAAAACTGATGTTTAAACCTTCTATTCTACCTGAAAAATAACTAACCTGTACTGCATTGGTTTCTTCATTTTCAACTATTTTACCTGATAATTTTATGACATTATTACCTATAGTATCCTCCATACCAACAACAGTAGTTTGTATGTTCGCTAATGCCATAGCATTTGGCGTTAACTTAAACTGGTCTGCCGTTAAGCCATCTGCAGTCACTTCGGCTGGAATTAAATCCATCCCACAAATAGGGCAATCGCCAGGTTCTGGTTGCATAATTTGAGGATGCATAGAGCAGGTCCACATTTGTTTAGATTCTGCAACTTCATTTTGATCTTGGTTTTCTTGATTAGATGAGCCGCCAAAGAGCAACCACCCCAAAAACATGCCAAACACTAATATACCTGAATAGACAATATATTTTTTCATTTTTATTTATTTTTTCTTTTTAAAATATTTCTTATTGTTGGTGATGATGTATACCATAGTAAAAAGCCACTTAAAACTGTTATTAACCCCAAAAGGGAAAACGCTCTTAAAATAGTAGTATTAAAGTTATCCCTACTTTCATAATCCATGGTGTGAGTCATCCATAAAAAGTCAAACCAACGCCATCTACGATGTTTTACAGTTTGAAATTGACCATCCGCAACTGAAACATAGGCTTTTAAAACATCATTTGTTTTATATGAAATGACATAAGCTGGCAATAATCGTTCACGATATTCGTGATGTTTATCCACTGCTTCTATTTTTTCTATAGATGTTACTTCCAAATTGTTTTTCAAATAACTTTGTGCAACATAAAGAGCCTCTTCTTCTGTAATGCCAGATTTTGGATTTCCATTTAATGCATTAAATAACCGCTTTTGGTTTATCCAGTAGTAAGGTGTGTTATTTATGTCTCTTAAATCAATAGTTTGAATACCATTGTCTATATTAAGTTGAGAGGGATTAATTAGATTTTTAAATGCTTTGGGTTGACGATCTAGATTTTTATAATGGTCTCCGTGAATATCATCAATATCCGTCCAACTAAAATACAAACCACTCATTGTCCAAAACAGAAATTGGATTCCCAAAAACAAACCTAAATAGCGGTGCGTTTTTCTAATTTTTAATGCTGTGTGCCTGTTTATCATAATTAAATATTGATACTTCTTAATCTTAATGCATTTGCTATTACCGATACCGAACTAAAGCTCATGGCCAATGCAGCAATCATGGGGGATAATAATATCCCAAAAAACGGAAACAAAACACCTGCTGCAATGGGTACACCCAAGGTATTGTAAATAAGAGCAAAGAACAGATTTTGCTTAATGTTTGTCATTATAGCATTGCTTAAATAACGTGCTTTAACTATACCTTGCAAATCTCCTTTTACCAGTGTTATCATAGCACTTTCAATAGCTACATCTGTTCCTGTTCCCATAGCAATACCCACATCACTTTTTGCCAATGCAGGTGCGTCGTTAATACCATCACCAGCCATGGCCACTACTTTACCGCTTAATTGCAACTTCCCTACTTCCTTAAGTTTGTCTTCTGGCAACATACCAGCCCGAAATTCCGCAAGATTTAATTCTGAAGCCACTGCTTGAGCAGTTTCGTGATTATCGCCTGTTAACATTACCACATCAACCCCTGTGTTTTGTAGTGCTTTAATAGCTTTTGCACTGGTTTCCTTTATTTTATCACCAATAACTACATAACCAACCACATTATTATCTATAGCAAGATAAGACACCGTTTTACCTTGTTTTTGATAGCTTTTAGCTTCCTCTTCCATTATGGGCGTAACTAAGGCATTAGCATATTCCATCATTTTTGGATTACCCAGTGACACTTTTTTACTATTGATCTCGGCCATAACACCTTTTCCAGTTACTGCCCTAAAATTGTTGGATTTTAATATTTCTGCATTATGCTCTTTACCATATTTAATGGTGGCTTCCGCTAGTGGATGTTCACTGTTTGTGTTTAACGAAACGATGTGGTTAAGCACTTCATTTTTATTGAAACCATTACTAAAAGCACTTACCTTTTGAACGGTTGGCTTACCTTCGGTTATGGTTCCTGTTTTATCTATTATTAGTATATTAACTTTATTCATTTTTTCGAGTGCTTCAGCGTTTTTAATCAACACCCCATTTTGGGCACCTTTACCCACACCAACCATTACCGACATTGGTGTTGCTAAGCCCAAAGCACAAGGGCAAGCAATTATCAAGACTGAAATAGCATTGACCAACGCATAAACATACACAGGGGCAGGGCCCCAAATTGACCAAACAATAAAGGTGATAACTGAAATCATCACTACTAATGGAACAAAATAACCAGATACTTTATCGGCTAAATTCTGGATTGGTGCACGACTTTTACTAGCATCATTCACCATTTGGATGATTTGGGAAAGCATGGTATTACTTCCCACTTTTTCAGCTTTCATCAAAAAGGCCTGATTGCCGTTAATTGTTCCGCTACTTACCTTGTCATCCTTTATTTTGTTTACCGGAATAGGTTCACCTGTAATCATGGATTCATCAACACTGGTTTCGCCTTCTGCTATAATGCCATCTACAGGAATTTTGTCGCCCGGTTTTACTTTTAAAATATCTCCTATTTCAATCGTATCAATGCCAACTTCCACCTCTTCACCATCAAGTATTTTAATGGCTTTATTAGGTGCTAACTTCAATAATTCCTTTATAGCCGAATTGGTTTTACTGTGTGCTCGCGCTTCTAATAATTGCCCTAACAAGACCAAGGTTAAAATAACCGTAGCAGCTTCAAAATAGACATGTACCGCACCAGATTCAGTTTTAAACTGCTCAGGGAACACATTTGGAAACATCATACCAACAACGCTAAATAACCATGCCACACCTGCACCAATACCAATAAGTGTAAACATATTCAGGTTCCACGTTTTAATACTTTTGTATGCGCGTTCAAAAAACATCCAAGTAGAATGAAATACTACCGGAATCGATAAAACCAATTGTATCCAATTCCAATATCTCTGGTCCATTATATCATACAACACATTGTTATTGAACATTTCACTCATTGCTATCAAAAAAATGGGTAGCGTAAATGCTGTAGCCAACCAAAACTTTTTCAAAAGTTTTTTATAGGTCTTTTCTTCTGCTGAAAGGTCTGGTTGCATTGGTACTAAATCCATACCACAAATAGGACATGGCCCTGCTTCCTCTTTTACAATTTCGGGATGCATAGGACAAGTCCATTGTTCAACCGATACTTTAGATAGATTTTGTTCCTCCACCAAATCCATTCCACAAACAGGACAATCACCATGTTTATCATAGGTTTTATCGCCTTCGCAATGCATTGGACAATAAAATATACCTGTGCCTTTTCCTTTTGATTCCTTTTCTTTTTTTGGTTCTAAATGATGGCTGTGTTCACCTTGATTATGAATACTATATCTATCACCATCATCTTTTAAAACCTTTTGAAGGGTTTCCAAAGGAATATGCTGTTCCATTTCGATAGTCGCTTCGGCTTTCTCAAGATTAACCGATACTTTAGAAACACCTGTTACTTTTGAAAGTGTTTCTTCTACGTGACTACGACACCCGTTACAAGTCATTCCGCGTATATGATAAGTGTGTTCCATTTTAATTCACTAAATAATTAATGATTGTACTTTGTACATAGTAGGTTTTAACGGCTTCAATTTGGCTTATTTGAAACTTTAGCTGTAATTCCTGAATGTCAAGAACATCATTAAAATCAATTGTTCCCGTTTCATAGCTTTTAATCAGTATATCTTCTGCATCTTTAGTTCGATTTAAATTTTTGGTCGCTGTATTATTACTTATCCGTGCTGCAACTCGTTCATTTATTGCTTTATCCAAAAGGGTTTCCAAGCTATTTAATCGCTCTTGTTTTTGGTAGTTAATTTCCTGTTTCTCAAGTTCATTCTGTTTGGTTACCGACTTGTATTTTTTACTAAAAATGGGAATGGACAGCGTTACCATAGGCATAACAATATCTTTTCCGTTATCGGTAAAAGTCATATCTGGACGTGGCTCAACATTAATATAGTCCAAACCAAAACCTATCATTGGACTGCTTTTCTTTTGGTTTAAAAATTCCGATTTTCCAATAGATTGATAAAGTTTATCATACTTCAATAATTCAGGATGCACCTCTAAATTTTCAATATTAATTTCAAAATCCTCTAAAGGAATCGTTAGGCTATCTACTATAGTAACGGTAACTTTATTTTCCCTATTTAAAAGATTATTGAAATTTGTTTGTTCAGCCAAAAACTGTTGTTGCAATACCTCTTTTAATTGCTGCAAATCGTTTTGACGCATTTGCAAACGCAAGACATCTACTGCAGATGCCTTTCCTACCTCAACCGATGTTAATGCTATGGTTTCGTAGGTTTTCAACAAGTTGATGTTTTCAATCAATACTTTCTGTTTTGCCTTGTTTGCATATAAGTTATAATAGGATTGCGAAACCAAAAGCATTAATTTGCGCTTAGCAATCACAATATCTTCATATTTAGCATCGGCTAACGCAATCACATAGTTTTCTCGTGAGGTTATTGTACCAAACCAGGGTAACATTTGCTTTACCGAAACTTTAAAACGCTGGGCACCAGTTCTTGTTTCTGGTTCACTCACAAAATAGCCAACACCAAATTCGGTATTGGGAATTGCGTTGGTCTCATTCACTTTTTCGAAAGCTCTTTTATGCTGCAGCTCAAACTTTTGAATTTCGGGATTGTTTTCCAAAGCTTCATTTACCAATACATTCAGTGATTGACTATTTATTAAGTGTACAGAGAAAAGTAAAAAAATAATAATTAAGACGCTTTTAAAGTGAAAAACTAAAAGTGAAAAACTAAAAATCAACTCTTCTATGATGTATTTTAACTTTTTCATTTTTAAACCTTTGATTTAAATGTTTTTATTGAACTTACCAACATGGCTACTAATTCTTTATTTAAATTAGAATGTTTTTTATACGCTTCAATACTTAAATAATCTGTATCCTTTAATAAATCTAACCAATACAGTGTTTCATTAGCCTCTTTTAGAGAAACACTCATTTTATTGATAAAATCTTTTTTGCTTTGTGCAAATTCGGCTTCACGAATAAGCGCTCCAATAGCAGTACCACTTCTTAAAAGCTGTTTGCTTAAAGTGTACTGCTTATTTTCAGAAATTAGTTTTTGCGACAATCTCACAATAAGAATTGCAAACTCGTAACTTTTATCCTTTAAAATACTTTTACTCATAATTTTTCATGCTTTCTTTCAACCTTCTCCATTTATCTATTCACTTTTCACTTTTATTTTTTCTCTTTTTATTTTCAATTCTGCTTTCCAACTGTATAATACCGGTACTACAAATAGGGTTATCAATGCTATCAACATCCCACCAAAACTTGGTACGGCCATCGGAATCATAATATCGCTTCCCCGTCCTGTTGAAGTCAATATAGGCAATAAGGCTAAAATGGTAGTTGCTGTAGTCATTAAACACGGTCTTATACGTTTTTCACCAGCTTCAATTATTGAAGCCCTTATCTCCTTTGTAGTTTCTGGTGTGTTTCTGTTAAACGTCTGGGTTAAATAGGTTGCCATTACCACACCATCATCGGTTGCTATGCCAAAAAGTGCAATAAATCCAACCCATACCGCAACACTTAAATTAATTGGATGCATTTGGAATAGGTCCCTTAGATTTTCTCCAAAGAAACTGAAGTTTAAAAACCAACTTTGGCCATATAACCAAATCATTAAAAACCCTCCTGCAAAAGCCACTGCAATTCCAGAAAATACCATTAATGACGTTCCTACAGAACGGAATTGAAAATATAAAATCAAAAAGATAATAGCTAATGCCAAGGGTACAACTACCGATAAGGTTTTTTCGGCCCGTAATTGATTTTCATAAGTCCCCGTAAATTGATAGTTGATACCTTTTGGCACAACTAATTCACCTGTGTCAATTTTACTTTGAATCAATGCTTGGGCATTTTCAACTACATTTACTTCTGCATAACCATCCTTTTTGTCAAATAATACATAACCTACCAAAAAGGTATCTTCACTTTTTATGACTTGTGGCCCTCGTTCGTAACGAATGGTTGCCAATTCGCTTAATGGAATAGGCTTTCCTTTTTCAACAGGTATATAAATTTGCCCTAAATCGCTTGGATTTTCCCTTAATTCCCTTGGGTAGCGTACACGAACTCCATAGCGTTCCCGTCCTTCAACAGTTTGGGTTAAAGGCATCCCGCCAACTGCAACTTTTAAAACGTTTTGTACTTCTTCAATACTCACGCCATATCGTGAAATTTTCGCTCTATCAATATCTATTAACAGATAAGGTTTCCCAACAATTCGGTCTGCAAATACGGCTTCTTCCTTAACACCATTTGCTTCTTTTAATATGCTTTCCAATTGTATTCCAAAAGCTTCAATTTGTTTTAAATCTTGACCTTTTATTTTAATACCCATTGGCGCACGCATACCTGTTTGTAGCATTACCAATCGGGTTTCGATAGGTTGTAGTTTTGGTGCAGAAGTAACCCCTGGCAGCCTAGTAACCTTTACAATTTCGTTCCAAATGTCGTCTGGTGATTTTATTTCAGATCGCCAATTACGGTAGAACTCGCCATGATCGTCTGGAATTAGTTGTTCTTTTAAATTGAAAGATGGCCACACCTCGCGTTGTTCTGCTAGCAATAACATTCCGTTTTTTAATACAAACGCACCTTCTTCATTTACTTTGTATCGCTGGCGTTCTCCTTCTTCATTCAACATATATTCTGGTTTGTACAGAATGATGTTTTCATACATTGATAACGGTGCAGGATCTAAAGCCGATTCTGTTCGACCTGCTTTACCAACCACGGTTTCAATTTCTGGAATACTTGCTACTGCCATATCCAGTTGCTGTAACACACGTTTGTTTTCTTCTATTCCCGAATGTGGCATAGAGGTAGGCATTAACAGAAAAGAACCCTCGTTTAATGATGGCATAAACTCTTTACCTGTATTTTTCATTATGAAAAAACCAGCGATCACAATTGCGGTTGGAATGGATAGAAACAGTAGTTTATTATTTAAGCACCACCTTAAAATACGTGTATAGAACTTAATGAATAATGAGAAAATACCTAATAAACCAAAGCAAATAACAGCTACAAAAATGAGATTTAAAAAGATACCCTCATTCACGCCTAAAGGACGCCAGTATTCTGCTAGCAAGAATACAATTGCAGATGCCGAAGTAATGATCTTTGCAAGGCTTGCCTTTTTATCTGAAATCTTATTTTGAACATTCAATATTGCCACAATACCAAATCCAATCAAAATCAATCCTAACCAATAACCGTAAAATAGAACTGCAACACCTAAGGCGATTAAAACACCATTTAAAACATATTTAAAATTCTTTTTAAGGCTCTTCTTTCTGAATAAAAATGCAGCAAAGGGTGGAATTAAAAATAACGCCACAATAATTGATGCCGTTAATGCAAATGTTTTGGTAAAGGCTAAGGGCCGGAATAGTTTACCTTCAGCACCTATCATTGTAAATACCGGAATGAAACTGATAATGGTTGTCATAACGGCGGTTATAATGGCACCCGAGACTTCTGCCGTTGCATTATAAACTATGGTATTTATAGATAGTTTGTCTTCATTTTCATCGAGATGGCGAATAATGTTTTCTGAAAGTATGACCCCAACATCTACCATAGTACCAATAGCAATAGCTATACCCGATAGCGCTACAATATTGGCATCTACACCAAAAGCTTTCATCGCTATAAAGACCATTAAAACGGCTACGGGCAATAACCCAGAAATCAATACCGAGGCCCTAAGATTAAATACCATGATGATGATGACCAATATGGTGATGAGTATTTCTAAGGTTAATGCTTCATTAAGTGTCCCTAATGTTTCCTGTATCAGTTCTGTTCTATCGTAAAAAGGAACAACCGTTACTTGTGAGGTGGTACCATCGGCCAGGGTCTTTGTTGGCAAACCTGTACTTAATTCGTTTATTTTTGCCTTTACTTTGTTGATCACTTCCATAGGGTTTGCACCATACCGTGCCACAACAACACCACCAACAACTTCTGCACCTTCTTTATCTAAAATACCTCTACGGGTTGCAGGACCTAAGGACACTTTAGCAACATCTTTAATTTTGATAGATGTATAATCTTCTGAAATCACTACTGCATTTTCGATGTCTGCAATAGATTTTACATAACCCAAACCACGTACCAAATATTCGGCTTGGTTTATTTCCAAAGTTTGAGCGCCAATATCACGATTACTTTCCTTAACTGCTTTTACAATGTGATGCAAACCAATATTATATTGGCGCATTACCTCTGGGTTTACATCCACTTGATATTCTTGAACATAACCACCAATAGAAGATACCTCGGACACCCCTCTTGCCGATGACAAGGCATATTTTACGTAGTAATCCTGAATGCTTCGCAATTCGTGTAAATCCCAACCACCAGTTACATTACCATTTTCATCGCGGCCTTCTAATGTGTACCAAAATATTTGCCCTAACCCTGTAGCATCTGGACCCAAAGCAGGGTTAACACCTTCTGGGAGCAACCCACTAGGTAAGGAATTGAGCTTTTCGAGAATACGGCTTCTACTCCAATAAAACTCTATATCTTCATCAAAAATGATATAGATACTAGAAAAACCAAACATAGACGAGCTGCGTATGGTTTTAACTCCCGGAATACCCAGCAATGAGGTCGTTAATGGATAAGTAATCTGGTCTTCTATATCTTGAGGGGAACGACCATCCCATTTGGTAAACACGATTTGTTGATTTTCACCTATATCTGGAATGGCATCTACTGCTACTGGATTACTTGGCAAAAAACCAGTATCCCAGTTAAAAGGTGCATTTGCAATTCCCCATCCCGTAAAAAGAACAAGCAATAATACAGCTACGAGTTTATTCTCTATTAAAAATTTAATGCTTTTATTTAACATGGTATTTGATAATTAAACCATTAGACATTGATGTTAAGAAAACATCAGATACACGAAATTATCCATACAACAAATCGTTATTGGATAATGTAATAAAGGTCTAAAATCAAATTAAATAAGTCTCATCAAGCTTGTATATTTGCCTGACGACAAGAGGAGGTTTATACGCTTTATAAACGTTGATATTCTTATTAAATCCTTCAAAAGAATCTAAATACGCATGTATGAAGGAAACCACAAACTGTTGTTGCTCAAATGACAGCTGATCTATTGGTAATTTTAATTCATCCTGCCCATTAACTACCGATTGCTCATCGCTACAACAATTCTTTTTGGAAACCGAACAGCTATCGGTCGAAGGATTCTGCATTTCCATACCACAACCCTTAGCTTTTTTAAAGATAGCCATTTCCACTAAAACATCACTGCAATAATGCATATTTACAGTAAATGACATGGTGGAAAAAAACACCAAAAATGCCATAAATACAGATATTACTTTATGCAGCAATTGTTTTATCATAAAGCAAAACTACAAATTTTTATTATAGAATGTTGTTTTTAACAAAAAATTAAAGTCCTTCATATTGATGCAATTAAAATTAAAAAAGATAATAAAAACCATATATCTGGTAACAAATGAGGCCTTTACCCCCCCCCTTTAAAAGGACGTTACTTAGCCAATTCGGTTAACGTGAATGCGCAATGTAAAATAACATTGCGCAAGATATAGCAAGCGCTAAAAAGCTTTTTAATCATGGTTTATAATTAGTAGATATTTTAAAAAAAATCATTTTTTTACTTTACCATACTTCTGTCCAACAATTGTCTAAATGAAAACTACTCGATGTAAGCAATATTACCAAACATGATATTTGTCATAAAATATATGATATATGAATTTTAATTTTAAAAAATTTAATTCAGTAAATAATATGAAAAATCAGATTTTTATTACGGTAGCATTGTTTATAGGTAGTTTTGTTTTATTATCAATGAACATTTCAAAAACTTTTGTTCAAGACCCATGGGAAGTTCCTGCCAAATATCAAAAAATGGAAAATCCTTATGCATCTGATGCTGATGCGGAAAATGTTGGCAAAATGCTTTATAGCAAACATTGCAAATCCTGCCATGGCACCAAAGGCAAGGGTGATGGTCCAAAAGCTGAAGGGTTAGAAACATCATGCGGTGACTTTACTTCTGGTTCCTTTAAAGAACAAACCGATGGTTCGTTATTCTACAAAATGATTTTTGGAAGAGATGAGATGCCTGGTTTTGACAAAAAAATTCCAAATGAAAAAGATCGTTGGCTTATTGTTAACTATTTAAGAGGCCTTTAGTCTGTAATCTATTTGAAACTATTTTTAATTAAATATAGACTCAATAAATTACCCATCTGTAACTATTAATTAGAATTACTATTAATGGATAAATCGTTACGCTATATAAGTATCTCACATATAACAGCCAGCGTCACCCAAAGATCACATTACCAATTTTCAAATGAACAAATAAGTGGTTTTGTAAATGGTCTTCGAAAAGAATTTAATGATATTTCGGGACTAATGTTATTGGCTACGTGCAATAGAACTGAACTCTATTTTGAGTCTATTAATACTTCAGCAACTTTAATAAGAGATTTTTTATTAACATTTAAAGGTCATCAAAGTTCAAGTATAGGCAAAACTCTTTTTAAATTAAGTGATGATACAGAAACTACTGTTAATCATTTATTGCAAGTATCATCAGGATTGGAATCTTCTGTGTTAGGTGATGCAGAGATCATTCATCAAATTAAAAAAGCCCATCAGTTTACAATAGCCCATCATTTACAGGGTTCTTTATTGGAACGTGCTTTACAGGCTGCCTTTAAATGTCATAAGCGCATTAGTAATGAAACCCACTTTAGGGACGGAACTACATCGATGGCCTATAAATCTTTAAAAACCATAAAAGATTCGTATGAAAAAGCAGCGCTAAGGTCAATAAATATTCTTTTTGTAGGTGCCGGAGATATCGTTAAGCAATTGTTTAAGTATAACTCTAAATTTAATTTCAAAAATATTTACATTACGAATCGCACTGAGCAAAGAGCCAAGAACTTATCTAAAGATTACCATTGTCATGTATTTGACTGGAACAATCTTTTGGAAAACAGACTTGAGGATTTTGATGTCATTATTAGTGGCATCAGCAATTCTGAGAACCTCATCAAAAAGGTGCCTCAAAACAAACAAAAAGTGATACTCATCGATTTATCTGTGCAGGGCAGTATTGACAGGGCTTTGGCCAATGAAGACCATATTACATATTATGACCTAGATGCCATAGCCGAAGATCTTAAAGAGGTAAAGGAACAGCGATTTTCGGCAATTGATGAGGTTAATAAAATTATTGCCCATGAACTTTCAGAATACTGTAAGTGGTTACATGAGGCTCCTTTAAGGGAATTACTGGCGGAATATAAAATAAAGGTAGCCAAAAAAGTGAATACCTATTTTGAAGCAGACAAAGAAGAAGAAAAAATTACAGCTGTAACCAATGAGGTGATGAGAAAATTGATGAGCAAACCAGAAACCTTCATGTCGTCATCAAAAATGGATAACATAATTTCTGAACAGGTAACTAAATATTGTATTGAAAACTTAAAATAATCCCATGACTAACTTGGAAGGGGCAATCCTAAACTTTATTAGGTTGCCCTTTTTTATTTTAAGAACCATTCCTTTATTATTTAAAACGCAACAATTCCCCAAATTAATGGATTGGCTATTAAGGCTTACGCAGGACAATAGGCATGTTATTCCAAAGGATTACATTAATTTAAAAGCTATATTTAAGTTATCTGTATCATATTTTACTAAAACAGTCACTTCTCTATCCGTTATTCCTTTTAATAATACCTCTTGAGCTTTGTTCAGCAGTTTGAACTGAATGAATGTCGAACCTTTTAATGTTAGAATTAGATAAATTAAATTTACCTTATAAAAAATAAAATTACACTTACTAAACTTGTTGAAATACTTATCCTTCAATTATAACCGGTAGACCTTAGGGCAAAACATAAAAACCCATAACCATAAAATGTAATGGTTTTTAAGTTGTTCAAAGATTTTTATATTTTAGAGAAGCATTTTTCTGGAATATGGAAAAAAAGATGTTAAAACGTCTTGGGCTTGGTAGAATTATAAAATAAGTGGCCCTTAAATATATAATATCATGAAAAACAAGATTTTAATAGTAACCTTACTTGCTTGTATATCTTTTGTATGCTTGTCCTGGACTACCAAATTTCAGGCAGAACAAGACAGTAATTGGGAAGTCCCAGAAGCCTATACAACCATGAAAAACCCTTATGCCAATACAATAGATACCGAAAATGTTGGGCGTGCACTTTTTTTAAAACATTGTAAGTTATGTCATGGGCAATATGGAAAAGGAGACGGTATAATGGCGGAAAACTTAGATATAGAAATTGCCGATTTTACCAAAGCTACTATTCAAGCACAAACCGATGGTTCGCTTTACTATAAGTTTTTATTTGGGCGTAACGAAATGCCTGCTTTTAAAGCAAAAATCAAAAACGAGGAAGATCGCTGGCTACTTATAAATTATCTTAGAAAATTAGGCGAATAATTTTAATTAAACGTTATGGTTCCCCAGGTATCCGGATTTGCTATGTTTGCAACTTCGGGCCAATAGCCATGTTGCTCCAAAGGATTGCTTATTTTAAAAGCCATTTTTATTTGTATGCCAGCTGATGGGTTTAAGCCTAACTTTGAAAAGCTTATCCTAAATTCAATATTGTCATTCCCTTCTTTAAAAGGAAAATTATTGGCCATCCAACCCATAGGTAGTGCTGAGCAATCCTCCCAATAATAATACTGCCCAACTGCAGAACAATTACTATATGATGAATGAAACCAGTAGCATTGTTCACCCCAATTATGGGCTTCTAAATTGCTGCTAATAAGGACCTCGGCATTATGATTACTGTTTTCTGAATTAGTTAAATTTTTAAAAGCTACATATAAATTTTCGGTATCATATTTTAAATAAACCGTTACTAGTGTTTCTGTTAGCCCCTCTATGGTTATGGCCTTGGCATCGAACCACTCGTTTTCATCAAGAACACCATCTGTAATTATTTGGGCATAATTGCTCTTGTTGAGCTTCAAAAGACTGTTTTGAGCCTGATTATCAATACAATAACAGCACATAACCACAAAAAAGCATAAAACCTTCTTCATAAGTTTATCTTTAGTACACTACCCTAATTTTTATAAAACTATAAATACAAAAACAACAGCTCTTTAGTACTGCAATTTATAATAATTCCATATCCCTTAATATGACAATTATCACAATTTTGCTCATAACAATACATTACATTTGTTTAGTTACCATTTTTACAACCCAATAAAAAATAGGTATTGGTTTGGATAATAAATACTATGCATCAGTATAAAATACATAGGTTTTTTTTAATTACGGGATTGATACTGTTTTCACAAACTAAGGTACAGTCGCAGGATACCACCTATGTTGATATCCTAGATTTTTATGCCACCAATACGGTAAGCTGGATCAATCAAATTCCGGCTTTAAAAGAAAATGTTAAAAAAACAAAAAAAGGTTGGTTCAAACGGTTGCTCTTAGGTAAAAGTGACATAACCACCTTGCAAAAACCTGTTGGATTGATTGGTTTTGACCACGAAGACTGTATCATCTTCGATCAGGGCCATGGTACGATCTTTATGGCCGAAGACAACAAACTTGAGATCCCAAAATTTCTACGAAAGGATGAAACCTATTATCCCTCCTTGGTTGGGGCCTGTATGCTACCGGATAAACGGATTTTATTTACCGATTCCAAACTCAATAAAATCTTTAGCTTTTCAGCAGACAGAAAAGAAGTTACCGAACTCAACAGCAATTTACAGCTTACGCAGCCTACCGGTATTGCCTTTAACAAACATAACAACCAGATATGGGTGGTGGAAACGGGCTTACACCGTATTACCATTTTAGACCCATTTGGCCAATTTTATAAAACCATTGGCACCAGGGGTAAAGGGAAAGCTGAATTTAATTACCCAACCTCCATCTGGATAGACCATAACGGATGGGCCTATGTGGTAGATGCCCTTAATTACCGTATCCAAATATTTGATGACGAAGGCCGTTTTATATCCATGTTTGGCCAAAATGGCAATGGCACCGGTTTTTTGGCCAGTCCCAAAGGCATTGCTACCGACAGTTATGGACATATTTATATTGTGGACGCCCTGTTTCATGGGGTACAGATTTTTGATGCCAAAGGCAATTATTTATACCAGTTTGGAACACAAGGGAGCAACCCTAGGGAATTTTGGATGCCTTCGGGGATTTTTATTGACGCCAAGGACCATATTTATATAGCAGACAGTTACAACAATAGAATACAGGTATTTGAACTTAATTATTCACCATGAAACCACTGGTACTACTCATCGTAATATTTATGGCAATACCTTTAAATAAGGTATATGCACAAGGTGTTTCACAGTCCAGGCATAATTTGTCTGCCTCTGGGAAAGGTGCTGTAAAAACTATGGATGATGACAGAGTCTGTATCTTTTGCCATACCAGTCATACCAGTAACCCAAAAGCCCCCATGTGGAATCGTAAACAGTCTGGGGCCATCTATACCCTGTACGACAGTTCTACTTTGAACGCCAAACCGGGACAACCCGATGGCACCTCCATGTTATGCCTGTCCTGTCATGACGGTACCGTGGCTTTGGGCAATACCTATAAAAACCCCAACAGCATGTCCTTTGCCCATAGCATGACCAAACGGGGTAACCTGGGTACCGATCTGTCTGACGATCACCCCATATCCTTTATCTATGATGAAAGTTTGGCAGCCGGAGATGGCGAATTAAATAATCCTGTAACTCTACCTTCAAATGTGCTAGATAAAAATGAAAAATTACAATGTACCTCCTGTCATGATTCGCACAAAGACATCGTTGGCAATTTTTTAAAACAAAGTAACGAATTTTCGGAGCTTTGTTTTACCTGTCATGAAAAAACCTATTGGGAAAATAGCAGTCACAACACAATAATGAAAACCTGGAATGGTACTTCTACAAATCCATGGTTGCATATGGATTCTCCCTATACCACGGTCTCCCAAAATGGCTGTTCCAATTGCCATGATATCCACAACGCTAGTGGTAAAGAGCGCTTACTAAAAAGGTATGCAGAAGAAGAGAACTGTCTGGATTGCCATAATGGCAATGTTGCTGAAAAAAATATACAGTTGGAACTTTCTAAACCTTATCGCCATAATGTATATGGTTATACAAATATTCATGATCCAATAGAATCAAATATTAATAAAACCAAGCATGTGGAATGTGTGGATTGCCACAATGCCCATGCCTCAAACTCCAGCACCGCTGAAGCCCCTTTGGTAAAAGGTGCAAATTTTGGGGTCAAGGGGATAAGCCAGGCTGGTATCGAAGTAAATCCTGCAGTAAATGAATATGAAATTTGTTTTAAATGCCATGCCGATAATGCCATGGTACAGGAAAAAACATCCCGTTATCTGGGATCTAGCAATACCAGACTGGATTTTAACCCTAATAACATTTCCATGCATCCGGTTATTGAACAAGGTAAAAATCCGAACCCTAGAGGTTTGATAACCCCTTATGATGCAAGTAGTAAAATTTATTGTTCCTCCTGTCATGCCAGTGATGGTGAAAACGCACCTGCAGGACCACACGGTTCGATTTATCCACGTATTTTAAAAGCCAACTACAATATGGATACAACACCCCAGATGGGCAAAAACTGGCCATATGTCATGCAAGGCAATTTTACGCTCTGCTTTGAATGCCATGAAGTCAATACGGTTACTACTATCCATATGCAAATCAGTGAAGGGCATTTTATGGAGACCATAGGCTGTAATGCCTGCCATGACCCCCATGGGTATGAAGGCGGTACGATGAGTGAAAATGCCTATGGCATTAATTTTGACCAAAGCGTGATCCAGCCCAACCCTATAAATGGCCGTATGATTGATCTCGATCAAAAGAAATGTTTTATGACCTGCCATGACCCCCGTGGTGTGGTGAATTATACCCATAAAGCCGAAGGCTCTGATTATTAAGGTCATTGTGAGCCCTTGTAAAGGGCGTGACAATCTCATGAATTGAACCGTCATTGCGAGCCCTTGATAAAGGGCGCGGCAATCTCATGAATTGAAACGTCATTGCGAGCCCTTGATAAAGGGCGTGACAATCCCATGAACAGGAACTCCACACAAAAAGACTGCCACGTCACCATCACTTTGGCTCCTCGCAGTGACCAAATGAAAACATCATTGCGAGCCCTTGTAAAGGGCGTGACAATCCCATGAACAAGAACTCCAAACAAAAAGACTGCCACGTCACCATTACTTTGGCTCCTCGCAGTGACGAATAAAACCGTCATTGCGAGCCCTTGTAAAGGGCGCGGCAATCCCATGAACAGGAACTCCAAACAAAAAGACTGCCACGTCGCCATTGCATTGGCTCCTCTCAGTGACATAATAGAACCGTCATGGCGAGCCTTTCAACTACGCTCAAGACAAGCTACACGAAGCCATCCCATGAATTGAACGTCATTGCGAGCCCTTGATAAAGGGCGCGGCAATCTCATGTAAAGGAACTCCAAACAAAAAAACGGCCACGTCGCCATTACATTGGGCTCCTCGCAGTGAAGTCATCACGAGGCACGTAGTAACGAAGTGATCTCCTTATAGTTAGTTCAGTACTCCCAATTAGGAGACTGCTTCGCTCACTGCGCTCGCTCGCAGTGACGTCATGGCGAGCCTTTCGACTACGCTCAAGACAAGCTACACGAAGCCATCCCATGAAATGAACGTCATTGCGAGCCCTTGTAAAGGGCGTGACAATCCCATGAACAGGAACTCCACACAAAAAGACTGCCACGTCACCATCACTTTGGCTCCTCGCAGTGGAGTCATCACGAGGCACGTAGTAACGAAGTGATCTCCTTATAGTTAGTTCAGCACTCCCAATTAGGAGACTGCTTCGCTCACTGCGCTCGCTCGCAGTGACGTCATTGCGAGCCCTTGTAAAGGGCGTGACAATCCCATGAACAAGAACTCCAAACAAAAAGACTGCCAAGTCACCATTACTTTGGCTCCTCGCAGTGACGAATAAAACCGTCATTGCGAGCCCTAGTAAAGGGCGTGGCAATCTCATGTAAAGGAACTCCAAACAAAAAGACGGCCACTTCGCCATTACATTGGGCTCCTCGCAGTGTCGTCATCACGAGGCACGTAGTAACGAAGTGATCTCCTTATAGTTAGTTCAGTACTCCCAATTAGGAGACTGCTTCGCTCACTACGCTCGCTCGCAGTGACGTCATGGCGAAGCCTTAAAAATCTCAAGAATAACCTATCGAATTCCCCTACATTTTTTACACCGTTTTAAATTATAAAGCATTGATTATAAATACAATAAAAGATATTTTTATCCGATTTAATTTTACAAAAAATTAGGAGCCAACTAGAAGAATTGAGCAATTTCAAGTCTTATTTAAATTTATTTTAAATAGCGTAATATACTGTTATATAGTTATTTACAAAAATGCTAAAAACAGGTGTTTTTCACAAAAAAAAAAAATGTCGCTCTAAGGATAAATTATTATTAACGTAATTTACTATATTTCAATACATTATATATTTTATAAAAAAAAGTAACGATAAAATTATCGATAAGCAGAAAATATGACTTTTGTCATATTTTTTACTGTGTATGGTAGTTATCTTCATTACAATTAATTAACATTATTTTTAATAAATACATGTATATATAAAAAACTTAAATTTAAGTCTTATGAAAACAACAAAATCTTTATTTTTAACATTATTATTATCGCTGTTAGGGGTCTATGCTTTTAGTCAAACATGGTCAACAACCAATATTGGTAATAATTTATCTACTACAGCACATAACTTTGGATCAAATGGTACCTACACATTTGCTGATTCACAAAATGTTGGTGATGGAAATGGTGTTTGTGCTGTTTGCCATACACCTCACAATTCTGTTACCACACTCCCTTTATGGGACCATGCAGCTTCATCCAGTGCATTCACAGAATATACTTCCATAACAAATACTCTGGATGGTACTTTTACTGCAGTTTCAGGTGCATCTGCATTATGTCTATCATGCCATGATGGCACAGCTAATATGGATAATTATTCTAAATCAGATAATGCTGGTATTGCAATGACTGATGGTGTTCCTGGTGATTTTGGTACAGATTTATCAAATGATCATCCAATTTCAATTTCCTACCCAGCCGATAATGTTGCTGCAACTCAACAAATGGACTTTGCTAGTAATTTACCTGCAGGTTTTTTATTTAATAATAATGTAGAATGCGCCTCTTGCCATTCACTTCATAACCCTGCTGTGGCACAAAAATTATTAAGAGTATCTAACGACAATAGTGCATTATGTTTAGAATGTCACATTAAATAATAATTATTTAATTCAAAAAAAAAGGCGATAAATATTATCGCCTTTTTTTTGTTAAACCTTAACCAGAATTACTTTATCAAAATTTTAAAAACCTTAATTTATAAGGTAAATAAGCTGACGTTTATCATAGTTTAAGCCCTATATTTCAAGTAATTTTATTATTAAATAAACTAATTTTATAATAAAACAACAACTATGTATACTAAATATTTTTTATACTTTACTGTAACAATCACTTGTCTTTTCAACTTTTCCTGTAGCCCTAAACTCAACCCAGATTATAATACGGGTTTGACTGAAAAAATACTATATCCAAGATATGCCGATACAGCCCGCTTTCAGTATTTGAAAGGTTTTTCGGCTAATACAGATATAGAGATACAGTCTAAATTTGATCAGGCCTTAACCGGGATAAAAAAAGTTGAATTTATGAGTAAACCCTACGGAGTTACTGTGGAAAAAAGCAAAGTTTATGTAGCGGATATTGGTTTGCCAGGAGTAAACATTATTGATCTAGAAAAAAAAACCTTCAAACAGTTTAAACCCATCCACAGAGATTTCACATTCATCCTGTCAATGGCAGTTGATAGTAATGATGATCTATATCTGTTGGATACTAAAACCATGACAGTAATTATTTATGATGTAGATGGCAAATTAAAAGATCAATTTAAGGTTCCTGAAAATTTAAGACCTGTAAGGATTAAGATAAAAGATGATAAAATTTATATAGGAGATATAGGTACCGGGAAAATTTATATATATAGCAAGGAAACTCATGAGCTCATTGACCAAATTCCAAAAAAAGAAGTTGTAGAAGGTGACAAAAATTTTGTATATATGGTCATGGATTTTGATCTTACTGACAGACATATATATATCTTGGATGCCGGTGAATACAAGGTAAAAGTTTTTACAATTGATGGTGAACTAGTTTCCAGTTTTGGAGAAAATGGAAAAGGATATGGGCAGTTTGTACGCCCAAAAGGTATTGCCGTTGATAAAGAAGGATACATCTTAGTTTCAGATGCCGCGACAAATGCTGTTCAACTTTTCAATAAAGATGGACAGTCACTTATGGCTTTTGGAATGCCTTATGGAATAGAAGCAGGAAAAAATGTTCCTGGATTATATCTTCCAGGTTCTATAATTATAGATTACCACAATTTAGATTACTATAAACCTTATATAGACTCAAAATATAATTTGAAATATGTTGTTTATGTAATGAATCAATTTGGCGTCAAAAAGTTAAAAGCCTATGGTCGATTGGAATTAAAACCAAACCAAAACCAATAATATAAAAATTCATATTTTTTAGATTAATTGACAAATAGGAAATTGTGCATTTCAAATCAACATGAAAGTAAAATATCTCATATTTATCATATTATTTGTGGGCATATTTATTGCTGGTTGCTCTGTACAATCAGGTTATAAAGTAAAATCTTTTTTTTTCGATGGTGTACCAAATCCAAATGCATTTGTTGTGCAGGATACTACAGTAACTATTATTGAGAAGGACTCGGTAATAGTTGAGGCGCCGATTGTTAAAAAAGAAGAAACACTTATTTTAGGTAGTATTCACACTCCTTTTAAAGAATATAAATGTTTTGAATGCCATGATGAAAAAAACAGAACCAAAGGAAAATTACCATTAACAGAGCTTTGTTATACTTGTCATAATGGATTTAAAAAAAGCTACCCTATTGTTCATGGCCCGGCAGAATCGGGAAGATGTACCATGTGTCACAGCCCACATAAAACAGACGAAAAAAAATTGATTTATAGTTCAAAACAGGATTTATGTCTACAATGTCATGAACAACATGATGTTATGGCCAATACTATTCATACCAATATTGAAGAACAGAGTTGTTTGGAATGCCATAATCCTCATGGTGGAGAAAACAGAGCCTTTTTAAAAAAAGAAGCCTGTTTGCAATGCCATAACAGTATTACAGATAAAAAAGCAACTTTACATGGCCCTGTAGATGCTGGTGAATGTGCTACTTGTCATTTACCACATGAATCTAAAGAACCAAAATTATTGGTAATTAATGGAACCTCTTTATGTCTGAGGTGCCATGTTACTAAAGATGTGTATTCAAAACCATACCATGTTAAAAATAAAAAACAAAGTTGTATAGCATGTCATAATCCACATGGTAGCAATGAGGCTTTTCTTTTGATTAAGCCTATCAATTCATTATGAAAAGATTAGTAGTCACATTGGTGTTCTTTTTTATGGGTATGCTTTTCTACTCACAGCAAACCAATATAGCAAAAGCCCCTTGGAGGTTACTATCTTATAGTGGTAATTTAAATGTAAATGGGAGTTATTATAAATCGTTTTTTGAAAAAGTGGAAGATGAGAATTATGGTTACCAATATGGTGTGGGGGGGTTTATTTCAACGCAAAGTTATGTATACCATCCAAACTTTTTAACTTTAATTGCGTCAATTGGGTATCAACCCCAGTTTGGTGAAGTGGTGTCATCCCAGATACCTGATTATGTTACAGGAACATCCGCATTACAATACAACATTAATGCAAATTTTTTACAATCCTTCGACTATAAAATTAATACCTATTTTAATTATGTTAAACAAAATAATGAAGATCGCTTTTTTAATCGCAACATCACTGACAAAAAATGGGGTGCTGAATTAAAATATAATAGAGATTATAGTGTTAGAGCCAATTTTGAACAAGAAAATATAAAACAAATAGATAATAATTCTAGCCGGGAACTTGAAGTGTCTTCAACCTACTTTAAGGGGTCTATTCTGAAATCTTTTTTTGATAACGATCGTAACGAATTGTCATTTAACATTCAAAGAACAACTTCTGAACAAATTAATATTTTTAAAAATTCAAATGAAATTCTAAATGTAAATTATTCTAATACAATTTATTTAAAAAAGAATAAAACGATTCCATTCAATTCGAGAATATTTTTTTCAAAACAAAAAGGAACATTTAATGATCAAATCATTGGTCTTAACGAAAGCTTAACTATGCCTATCGCAAAAAAATTAAATTTTCATAGTCGTTTTGGTCTAAGAAGGACCGAAAGAGAATTTCTAATGATTAAAAACTTGAATTTAAGTGGGAGTCTAAATTATCAACTTTATAGCAGTTTAAGAACTAATTTACAAGTAAATTACAATAGAGCTGATCAGATAAAAAACTTTAATTTAAATAATAAATCAGTTAATTTTAGAACTAACTATAATAAAAATATACCTTTTCTTAAAGGTAATATTCGTCTTGGTTACTCCTATGAATATCAGATTCAAAATAGAACAAATGAAAAAAATGACTTTACAATTTTTAATGAAGAACAGGTGTTGCAGGATGCTAGTATAGTAATATTGAACAGGCCAAATGTTATTATTGAATCTATTGTTATAAAGGACATTACAGGCACACTCATTTATGAAGAAAATTTAGACTATATTTTGATTCAAAGAGGAATTTATGTTGAGATCCAGCGTTTGATTGGAGGTAATATTTTAAACAATGCTTTAATACTTATAGACTATAATACCTTTCAAAACGAATCTTATGATTTTAATGGTAAAGGTAATGTATTTGAAACAAGATTAAACATTTTGGACAACCTACTCAGGTTGGAATATTTGTACGCTAAAAAAATTTATGAGGTTAACTCCGGTAATAAAGGTAACTTAGGGCTAAACGCCTTTACTCAATATACCTATGGCGCACATTTGAATTATAATATATGTAGAGGAGGCATTTCGTATTTAGACAATTCAAGTGAAATTATGCCCTTTAAGCTATGGAGTTATTATTTTAGTGTTAACAAATCTCTTTCTGCAAAACTTAGAGTTATTATAAATGCTAGGGTTGATGATTATATTATGTATTTTAATGAAGGTGATACCAACAAAATTTCTACACTTTCATCAGACATGGCTTATAATCTGAATCCCAGTACCAGATTTGTTTTTAATCTTAGCTATAATGAACAAAAGGGTATACAACAGAATTTTAATTTAATCTCAGGTAGCGGTGAAGTCAAAAAAAGATTCAATCAGCTTTTATTCTCATTGAGTCTTAGGTATTTTAACAGAACAATTCCTAATATAAAAGACAAAACAAGTTATTTTGGGGCTAATTTCAGAATACAGCGAAATTTTTAGAATATAATGACATAAAACCATAAATCATGAAACAGTTAAAGAGCGCAGTACAACACTACAGCAGGACAATCCTAACAGGGTCAGGGCGTTATTTAGGGATTCTTTTATTACTATTGGGGCTGTCTTTACCCGCCCAAAACAGTACAGATAATAACTGTACCACCAATTGCCACCAACGTACGGTAAAAAAAGATATTTTACATGGGCCCACCGCTACCGATTGTACCAGCTGCCATGAGCCCAATGGCAAGGAACACCCTGTAGAGGACGTATCGGCCTTTAACTATTTTGCAGAAGGTGCCGACCTCTGTTATTCCTGCCATACCGAACTTAAGGAAGAGCATAGTTTAAAATATGTGCACAAACCTACCAAAAATGGGGAATGTACCGAATGTCATGAGGTACATAGTTCCAACGATCCCAAATTGGTATTTACCAAAGCCCCCGATCTTTGCTTTTTCTGCCATAGTGATTTTGATGATGATCGGGCCACGGCAAAATCGGTACATACAGCATCCTATACTGGAGCAGCCTGTTTGCAGTGCCATAACCCGCATGCCTCGGTAGAAAGAAGACTATTGGTAGGCAATAACCGCGAATTGTGCCTAAACTGCCATAACAAAACCATTAAAAAAGAGGATGGTACTACCCTGGCCAACATTGAAAAACACTTAAATGAAAGCACTCATGAACACAGAGCCTTAGGCAGAAGCTGTACCTCTTGCCATAGCCCTCATTTGGCTGACAGGGAACGGTTGCTTAAGGAAAACTTTACGGTAGGCATTTATACAGAAGGTATTGAAGACAATTTTGCTTTATGTTTTCAATGCCATGATACCGATCTGTTCAATTTAGAAACCACCAATGCAAGCACGGAATTTAGGCAGGGCGATCGTAATTTACACTTTGTACATGTTAATAAAACCAAGGCACGTAATTGTACGGCCTGCCATGACATTCATGGTGCACAAAACACCAAACTCATAGCAGCTACCGTTAAATTTGGGCGATGGGATATGCCCTTGAATTTTATACCCAACGACAATGGGGGCACCTGTGCTACAGGTTGCCATAAAGAACGAAGTTATGCAAGGACACCTTAACAGAAACAATGAAAGTTAATTTTATGGACTTAATATTCCGATGAAACAAAAAAGTGCAAACATATACTATAAAATTTTAAGTCATTTCCCGTTATTGATTTCGATTATAACGGTTATCCTATATTATCATTCCCTTTTTGGAGAATTTATAATTGATGATGTAACTTATTTAGATAATACCAAATTAACCTCATTAAACCCATTAGATATCAAAGCTGTTTTTGTGGAGGCGACCAACAAATGGGGAGAACTGTTGCCTTTACGGGATTACTTATATGTTCTAGAATACAATACTTTCGGAAAATGGACCACAGGATACCATCTAGTAAGTCTACTGTTATTTATAGCTTCGGGATTTATGGTGTATTACTTCTCAAAGTTGCTCTTTGAAGACCGCATATTTAAAGATCAAGCTCCTGCGAATAAGTATTGGCCTGTGCAGCTATCCGCCTGTATCGTCATGAGTTTCTTTTTATTAAATCCCATGTATGTGGAATCGGTGGCCTATATCTCTGGTCAAAAGGACATCTTATCAGTATTCATGATTTTAATTTCTTTGGTTTTCTTGTATAAAACTGGAAAAAAATCCACTAAACCCATGTATTGGATTTTTGGTTTGGGTATCCTCTTCCACTATTTAGCCGTATTATCAAAACTGTCTGCGCTAGCTACCATTATTTTTGTTCCTTTTTTATGGTTGATAACGAGCGATAAAAACCCTAGGCATTTATTAAAATTAGTTGGATTTTGGTTACTGGCGAATATCCCCGTTTTTTTATGGGTACAATATATTTTAACATTGCCATCCTTAGGGAAAATATTTGTATACACACCACTATTTGAAAGACTAATGAGAGCCATAAATATTATAGGCATTCATTTAAATAGGATTACCTGGCCCAATGAATTGCGTTTCGGTTATGAATTTCTATGGCCTAAAGCAAATGATTTTCATTGGTATACCAATTTCAATCTTTATTCTTTAATTGGCTTACTTTTTATTTTTGTTTTAATCTTTTTATTTTTTAAATACCGAAAATCTTATATCACCTTGGGGATGCTCTTTTTTATCATCTACTTAGCCCCTGCCTTATCTATTTTTCCCGATCTACCCAATGAAAAGATCTATGATCGTTATTTGGCGCTTCCGCTCATCGGTATTTTTATAGTTATATTGGGTCTACTGTATCTCTTACAAAAATATTGGCCTAAAACCAAACTGGTGCTGGCCGGGTGTGTGGTGTTTCTCTGTGTGTGCTGGTATGTCATGACAATTAACTATATTCCAGTATATAGAAATGATGTGACTGTTTGGGAAAATAATTATAGGTTAGATCCAAACAAAGATTTTAATATTCATGCCTATATTAGGGCATTGATATTAAATAAGAAATTTACACAGGCAGAGTTTGTTATTAAAAATATTGACTCCAAAGTAAATGTTAATATGTCTGATGCACTAATAGAGTATTATTTAGGTTTTAATTATTTTGCTCAAGAAAAATATGAATTGGCAGAACCTCTGTTGTTTTCGTCAACAATTAAGGCTTATAAATCTGGTGCATATCCACATGCTAATTATTATTTGGCCATTATTTATTTAAATAAAGGTGAAGTTGAAAAGGCCGAAAAGCTACTTAGAGAACAATTAGCACTTCCAAATAAGGTATTATTGGATGTTATTAAGATTGAAAAATTATTAGAAGAAATTCAACAGTTAAAACAACATCAAAACAATTAATCTTAGTCATAAAAAAATATAAATTTTAAAAGTCAATCTTTATTGTACTTACAATATAGTCGATATCTTTTTGAGACAGCTCATAAAAAAACGGCAGTCGCACAAGGGTATCGCTGAATCGGTCACTATACATTAGTGTTCTTCCATCGTGTTTGTTCTTATAAAAAGGGCTTTGGTGCAGGCTTAAATAATGAAACACCGCAAGAATACCATGGGCTTTCAAATGGCTGATGATTGCACTGCGTTGCTCTGGAGTTTGGCACACCATATAAAACATGTGGGCATTGTTGGTAGCGTAGTCGGGGGTTTGCGGCAGCATCACCCCTTTCCGGTTTGCCCATGGGTGCAAGCCTGTATAATAGGCATTCCAATGTTGTTTGCGTTGGTGTTGTATGTCGTCCAGATTTTCGATCTGTGCCCATAAAAAAGCGGCAAGGATATCGGAAGGTAAAAAGGAAGATCCCACATCTACCCAGCCATATTTATTGACCTCTCCTCTAAAAAAAGCAGCCCGGTTGGTGCCTTTTTCCCACACCACTTCGGCTCGGCAGAAAAATTGCGAATCGTTAATGACAAGCATACCGCCTTCGCCCGAAGTCAGGTTTTTGGTTTCATGAAATGAAAAGGTGGCTAAATGGCCTATACTTCCCAGTGGTTTTCTTAAACCATCTTTTCCGGTGTAAAAACTGTCTATGGCCTGGGCGGCATCCTCTACAACATATAATCCATACTTGCTGGCCAGTGCCATTATGGTATCCATATCGCAGGCTACGCCAGCATAGTGTACGGGAACAATGGCTTTGGTTTTGTTGTTAATCAAGGTCTCCAGAGTACTGGTGTCCATATTGGCGTGATAAGGAAGGCTGTCGGTAAACACAATCTTGGCCCCTTGTCTTACAAAGGCATTGGCGGTACTGACGAAGGTGTATGAGGGCACAATCACCTCATCGCCCGGTTGGATATTCAATAAAATAGCCGCCATTTCCAAGGCATCCGAACAGGAGGTCGTGAGCAGGCATTTCCCAAAACCATAACGCTGTTCAAAAAATTGCTGGCACTTTTTGGTGTATTTTCCGTTGCCCGAGATAAAACCCCCTTTTAAAGCGTCTTCAATATAAAGGGTTTCCTTGCCCGAAAAATGGGGTTTGTTAAATGGAATCATAGCTTACATTTTTATATGGTAGGTGTGTTTAATAAGCATGTTATTATCCGTTACTGGTATAATTTCTTCCTTAAAATTACATTTTGGATAATTTGAAAGATAAAAGTCATACACTTTTTTTCCAAACATGGAATAATAAATATCATTTTGAAAATACCAGACGATGTCCTGGTTAAATATGGTATAGACCCCCAAATTTCTGTTACCCGTATAGTGTTCAATTTTGTCCTTGTTGGCTGGACTACCAGCTAACCATCCCAAAGAATAGGCCTTTGTGTTTTTAAATGGTGTATCGAAAATTGGATAAAACTGTAAAACCACCCAGCTCACATAAAAAGATTCTGGTCTGGCTTCCAAAGCAGCATGAATTTTTTGGTTGGTTTCAAATGCTTCGTTAACCGCATCCATTTTCATTACCGACTTTGATAGGGGCACAAGAAGAACGCCAAAACTAAAAATAAAAAGTCCCATTTTTAAATATTTCAAATTTCTAATGGCAATCCGTTGAAAAAGATGGTCAAAATTTAAAAAGTAGATTAGCAAAAGACCTATTGGTAGTAATAATCCAAAAGTAATATTGGGCTTTAATTGACCCTCTACATATATCAAAATAATTAATGAAATTATCACAACATAGATGAATGCGGAAAATAGTATGAGAAGTTGCTTCCATTTATGTTCAATAAAAAAAAGCGTCAATAAAATAAATACAAGAAGCCATTGAATAAAAGTTTTAAAATAATTATAAAATACTTTAATTATTGTTTTCAGGTTCTCATAAATATAAGCCAAGGAGATTTTTTCAGTCAATTTCGGACCAGAATATGCAACTTTTATTAATTTGTCTTTGGTAAATTTCAAATGACCTACATCTAAATTAAAAAAAGCTACTAGCTCGAGATCTTTAAGGCTCCAGCCAATCTCTTTCAATAGTTCAGCACTAAGGTTAAAACGCATTTGACTATTGTCAGATGCCGTAACTTTAGATCTTAACTTATTGAATTCTCGATATTCTTTGAATTCGATATGCTTATTGTAGACTATATCGTCTATTATGCCTGACCCTATGCTTAAAAGTACGGAAAGGACAATAAAAAGAAGCTTATTATAGTGTTTTGTGTAGAGTAAGTAAGCAAATAAAGGGAGGCCCAAAAGGAGGATCATTTTAAAAACATCTGCGCGTATCAATGCCCCTAATACCATAAGAAACACCCCAAACCCCATCTCAAGGTAGCTTTTATTTTTAGCTGTGAAAATTAATAGCACCCCCCCTATCAAGACAACGGCTGCCACTACGGTAAAAGTAATAAATAAAAGACTCGTCATTATTAAGGCCAGTATCAAAACATGCCTAAAAATTTTTAACCAAAGGGATTCATTTGTAGTTGCAAACGCATATTGAATGGCAAAATAGCCCATAAACAGCGCGCTAAGCAAATACCAGCTGTACCAGTTTATCGTTGGTGCATAAGTGAAAAGAAGTTTTAATATATAACCGAGTATGACATTAGTAAAAAGTAAAAATTCAGAAGGATTCCCGGAGATGGCACCTGAAGCAATGGCATTCATGGCGGTATCATCATTTAATGAAAAAAAAACAGGAAATATTGTAACAATAACAGCAAACTCAAAAAGACAACAAACAAATAGAATGGGTAACTTTGATACTGAGTTTTCTGAAAAACGGTTTTGAAAATCTGTTATAATATTTTTCATTATTTACTAAAGATAGTCAAGTTGAATTTTAACGTATAAACCTTGCTGGGTTTCCGACATAAAGTCCTGATTCAACAATATTTTTAACAACAACGGTACCACCTCCAGTTTGTGTATTCGAAACAATATTTATATTGTCAATAATAGTGGTGTTGATTCCTATATTACAGCATTCCTCTATTTTTACAAACCCTGCAATACTCACCGAAGGTGATAAAAAAGAGTGTTTACCAATAATGGAATCATGAGCGATGGAACAGCTATTGTTAATAATCGTATTCTCCTCAACTATAGAATTTATATCTATACTGCAATTAGGATAAATAACGCATCCCTTTCTAATGATAGCAGTTCCGTCTGCCCATGACGTACTATGTATAATTTTTCCAAAAGGAATCTTATCTTTTAATTGGCTGTATATTTCTTTCCTTTTATTTAAATAATTATAGCCAATGCCAATAATTAATTCATCAAAAAGTTTTTTGTCAAATAAATAATCAATTTGATTTGTTTTTCCAATAATCTTAATGCCATTTATTTCTTTTTCTGAAGAAAAATCATCTATAAAAACTACTTTAGAATAATGATTATCCGTTAAGGCATAATGGGCTATTTGTTCTCCCAATTTTCCAGCTCCAACAATTCCTAAAACTTTTTTCATTTAATAGATTTTTCTAATTATGGCATTAGGCCTGTTTTGTACTTGGTTAAAGATTTTATAAATATAAATCCCTATAATTCCTAAAAATGTTGTAATCACACCTAAAATCAATACGTTTATCACCACTAAAGATGTCCAACCGAGCTGAACAGACTCACCTAAATATATTTTCTTTAAGACCAAATATAAACTTGCCAATAAACTACCAAAAGTAATAGTTAATCCAGTGTAAAATAAATGAACTAAGGGTTTCCCTGAGAAAGATGCAATGGCTTGAACCATAAGCGCAATGCGTTTTTGTGTGTCATAAGTGCTTTTTCCTGTTCTTCCTTTCTTTTTAACAGGAATACCAACTTGATTAAATCCAACCCAATGCATCATACCACCTAAAAACAGGTTGGAATCTCCCAATGTAAGAAACTTTTCGAGGTAGCTACTTTTCATTAACCTTTCGGTTAACATGTTTTTTGGTATTTCTACATCAGAAAATTTAGATAAAAGCCACCAAAATAGTTTTCCACCTAAACTTTCAATAATTTTTCCCTTTCTTTTTTCTTGAAATCCGTAAACCACATCTATATTGTCATCTTCATTCATTACCTTAAAACAATCAATCAAAAAAGAAGGTGAAACCTCCAAATCGTTATCAATTAAAAATATAAAATCTCCCTTTGCCTCTTGGAGTCCAATTTGCATGGCGTAGTGATGACCAAAATTTCTAGATAAATCTATAATTTTTATTTGGGGAAGTTTACCCTTTCTTTCTAATAAATATTCTAATGAATCATCTGGCGAACCATCATTTACGAAAATCAATTGGTAATCGGTTATTTCTAAAAAGGCAATCGATTCAGTAATTTCTTTGAGAAAAGATTTTAAAAATGGTTTTGAATTATATAAAGTGGAAACTACAGATAATTTCATTTTTATAGACTTAAATTAAATAATATGTTTTATCAGTCATCATTTTAAATTTAAAATATTTTTAGCATTTTCTCCCTCATTAAATAGCAAATCAACTATGGAAACTTCATGAACAAAAGGCGGGTAAAGTTGGTTGTATTTTTTATAATTTGAATAATCCATCCATGTTAATTCAATTTTTTCATTTAAAAAGGTTTCTTCACTTAAGTAGCTTTTAGCAGCAGGCCCAGTTAAATATTCGGTGGCATTTACTTTTTTTAGCAGATCAACCACACGATCTTCTTTTGCTCCTTTTAAATTATAATTTCTAGAATCTTCGAAATCTGTTTTGATTTCTAATAAATTACAAATTAATTTTATAAGGTGCTGATTCAACTCAGAAAGATAAGTCCATTTTTTTTCAAAATATACATTTTTAAATAACTCTTGATAGGTATTGAAATAAGGCGCATTGGAATAGTTTTGTCTTAAAATTTCCCAATGTTTCTGTTGCCAAATTTGATTTTGCAGTTTGACATCACAGATCAATCTATTAAAGTCATATCCACAAGGAAGTGTAAGCCACTTTAAACCATTCGGGGTTTTTATTTTGTTTCTGTTGCGCCAATCATTCTTTGTATATTTTACATCATCATAGAAAACAAATAAATCAACTTGGTTTATTAAATCGAAATAACCTTTCCAAGGTATGTAGTTAGATTGAGATATAGCTACTTTTTTTTTCAATTTAAATTCATGCATTAAGTTAAATTACCTTAATAACACTATCAAGTCTAAGTGTTAATTATTACACAACTAATGATAATTCAAAGAGACTATATTTCCTTTGTAAATTTATAGTTCATTAAATTTAAAGTATAAATGAGCTGCCAATTTTACAATAATACCAAATACTAAAAACATCTTAATTACCAAGTCACTTATGTTATTTTTTTAATTAATGGTATAACCTATATTAGTCTAAAATAACTCCTTCTTCGAGTATGACCTTATAGAAATAGCCAGCTCCAAAATCTTTATCCAAAGCGATGACACCCTCAAAAACCACCACATCACCAACAGCCAGAATTTCCTGGGTGGTGATCATTAAATCGTAAGCGCCTTCATAAGACGTCCCATCCTGAAAATGTACCCAGTTTTTCCCCATGATACTGGGCGTAAATTTGGTGACTTCGCCCACAACTTTTATGGATTTTCCAGCGTATTGTTGCGGGTTTTCAAACAGGGTGGCAATGCGAATGCCTCCTTCAACCGCTTCAATATTCAATTCCAATTGATCTAGCGTTGGTTGTTTGGCAGGTACCACGTCTTCCTTTGGGGCATCTGGATCGACCATGCCACTATCAACATTAATGGCTTCGGCACTGGTAATGGAGCCTAAGAACAGGACCGAATCGAAGGTTCGGTTAAGTTCGGTGCTTTGAAAATTGGGCATGGCCATACCGCCTTTATAATAGTATATTTCGCCTAATTTGGCCTCAATGGTTGGAACGGCGATCCATTTTTTTTCGCCATCTTCCAAGACATTCAAATAGGTATACGACGAGACTTGCAGTACCTCCTGAACGATGCCTTTTCTTAAGCCACTATCGGTATGTGGGTCCTGTGCAGTGGCATTAATACCAAACAGAAATAACATTAAAGCGAGTACTGATTGTAATAGTTTCATGAGTCTTTTTTTATATTATTTTATAATGGTGGCGTTTTCAATGATGATATCATAAACATAGCCTGCTCCAAAATCTTTATTTAAAACCACTGTTCCTTTAAAGCTTACAATATCTCCCAAAGTAACCTCATCGGTAGATGTTGCCGTTACATCGAATACACCGTTAAATTCAGTACCGTCCTGAATATGAATCCAGTTTACATTCATAATGGCAGGGTTATATTTGGTTACTTCTCCTTTTAACTGTACCACCTTATTGTTATAGGTTTCTCTGTTTTTTAGCAGCTCCGCAATGGTAATGGTGTTTTCGGAAGCTTCAATTTTGATATCTTTTTTCTCGACGGTAGTTCGTTGTGTTCCGGTAGTTGCTGTACTGGTACCTGAACCCTTTGGTCGTTTAAGACCGTCTTCTGTACGGCTTATATGTTCAACAAAATAAACGGTTTCAAAAGTTTTGTTCAATTCCTTGCTTTGAAAATTTGGCATCTCCATACTTTTACCAAAATAAAAGGTCTCACCTACTTTGATATCGGTTGTGGGTCCTGCAATCCATTTTTCAGCACCATCTTCCAGTCCTCTTATATAGGTGTATTCACTCACATGAAAGACTTCCTGTGCTATAACTTTATGAACGTTGGCAGCATTTCCTGTTTCCGTTTTTGTCTCATTTTTACAAGAGACCATTAATAGCATCACAAATGCTAAACTCAAATAATATTTCATGTTTCTAGGTTTTTAAAGTTTGTATTCATATAGCAAAAATAAACTAAATATAATGATGATTACCTGACAAATGTCATCAAAAACAAAGGGGTATTAAATTAATTTTGTCCTAGAATATATTAGGAAAACTAAGTGCGTTATGAAAAAATTATTAAAGATTCTTTTCTCCCCAAGAACAACACTAGGCCTGTTGGTCATCTTTGCCATGGCAATGGCTGCAGCTACATTTATAGAAAACTCCTACGATACCATAACGGCTAAATTATTGATCTACAATGCCAAATGGTTTGAAATTTTAATGGTACTCATGATCCTTAATTTTATAGGCAGTATCAAACGCTATAATTTGATTAGCTGGAAAAAAATCTCTGGATTTATATTTCATACCGCTTTTGTGATTATTATTATTGGTGCTGGGGTTACCCGCTATGTAGGGTTTGAAGGTAGAATGGCCATTAGAGAAGGAGCTTCCTCCAATTTTATATTAAGTGATGAAACATTTTTAAGTGTAAGAGCTAATGACGGGGTAAAAGATTATGCCGTGGATAAATCATTGGCCTTTGGGATGATTACCAATAATTTTTTTGAGCTAGAACTGAAAACAGAGGGTAAAGGCGATGTCCAGATTGCTTATAACAACTATCTAAAAAAGGCTAAAGAAACTTTTGAGGAAGGACAAGACGGTGGATTTACCATGCTTGCCCTTACCATAAGTGTCGATGGCCATAAGGATGAAATGCTCATCAAGGATGGAGAACTACTTTATAATCATAATTTCCCTATTGCCTTTAATAATAACTCAAGGGCCGATGCCTTAAAAATTATGGGGACGGCCGATAACCTAACCATAAGCTATCCGGCCAATATTGTCACTGCGGCCATGCCTGCCATGACCGAAGGTGTAATAGAAAAAGACAGTTTGGGTGCTTTTACCCGAATGATGCTGTACAAACCAGAGCAATCTGGCATTGCATTGGTACTCACCAAAGTCTATCAAAATACGGCTATAAAATATGTTGAAGGTGGCCCTGAAGACAATTTGCCAGGGGCCTTGATTTTAGATGTCACCCACAATGGGATAACCAAAGAGGCAACCATTTTAGGAGGCCCCGGTTATATAGATAATTTTCAGGACGTTCCTTTGGATGGTATCTCACTTAAGATGGCCTACGGCGGAAAAAAAATAATGCTGCCTTTTACACTGCAGCTACGTGATTTTCAACTCGAACGCTATGCAGGTTCCATGAGTCCTTCCTCCTATGCCAGTGAAGTGACCCTTATTGATCCAACCAAAGGCATAAGGGAGGATCACCGCATCTATATGAACAATGTTCTGGATTATGGTGGGTATCGCTTTTTTCAGTCTTCATACGATAAAGATGAAAAAGGAACCATATTGTCCGTTAACCACGATATGTGGGGTACATGGATAACTTATATTGGATACGCTTTAATGATTATTGGTTTTGTATGGACGCTCTTCAACAAAAACTCCAGATATTGGGAATTAATGGGTAAGATAAGACATCTAAGAACCCAAAGAAAAGGACTCACCGTAATATTGCTAGCCTTATTGTTTTCTACTCCCCTTATAGCGCAGCATAAGCAGACCCATCAACATCAGGAAAACCCTTACTCGGTGAGTGAAGCTCATGCCAATAGATTTGCCGAACTTGTTGTGCAAACTTATGACGGCCGATTTGCGCCCGTTCACACCCTGGCCATAGATGTGATGCATAAAATAAGTCGAAAAGATAAATTCAATATCCCAAGTAGAGGAAAAATGTCGGCTGTTCAGGTGTTTTTGGACATGCCTTTAAATCCTGAATTCTGGAAAAATCAAAGTATCGTTTATGTTCGCGAAAAAGCAGTTACCGAGGTCATTGGCATGACCGGTAAATATGTAGCTTTTAACGACTTTTTCAATGAACAAGGCGCCTATAAATTACAGACTTTTGCCGAGACAGCTTTTAGAAAACCAGATGCTGAACGCAATACATTTGATAAGGAGATTATTAAAGTTAATGAGCGGTTGGAAGTGTTTATGATGGCATTTCAAGCCCATATGCTCGATATTTTTCCAGTGCAGAACTCCCAAAACAACAAATGGGTAAGCTGGGAAGATCAACGCGCACAACAGCCCTTAACAGGACCACTTAAAATTATTAATGATGATTTGCAGTTAGAAGTGCTTAATTATAGTGGTATTATGCGGGCGTATTTTTTGGAAGTTATTGAAGCCACCAAAACCGCCGATTATAAACGGGCTGACAAATTGCTTGGATACCTAAAAAGCATACAGCGCCAAAGTGCTGCCGCAGACATTATTCCTTCAACAACCAAAATTGAAAAGGAAATAAGTTATAATAAATCCAACATTTTTATCAATTTAAAAAATGTCTATGGTCTGTTAAGTGTATTATTACTATTCCTGGCCTTTGTTGATAATTTACGTGCAAAGAGAAGTAAGGTTCTAAGCTGGGCTTTAAATGTATCTATAGCCCTGTTGGCAGTAGGTTTTCTTTACCATACTTATGGTATGGCCATGCGCTGGTATTTGTCGGGACACGCCCCGTGGAGTAATGGTTATGAAGCCTTGATTTTAGTATCATGGGCAAGTTTACTGGCCGGTTTCAGTTTTATGCGCTACTCAAAAATCACTTTGGCAGCGACCTCATTACTGGCGTTCTTTACCTTAATGACAGCCAGTCACAGTTCTTACGACCCGCAATTGACCAATCTGGTACCGGTGTTAAAATCGTACTGGCTCATTATACACGTAGCAACATTAACCATTAGTTATGGTTTCTTGGGCCTTGGTTTTGTGCTCGGGCTGTTTAATATGTGTATTTATATATTTAAAAACAAAAAGAATGGAAACCGTTTGAGTTTGATTACAAAAGAACTAACCCATATCAATGAAATGAACTTGACCATTGGATTGTTTTTAGCAACGATTGGAACCTTTTTGGGCGGTGTTTGGGCCAATGAATCCTGGGGCCGTTACTGGGGTTGGGATTCCAAAGAAACCTGGGCATTGATCATTACTATTGTGTATACCATTATTTTGCACTTTAGATTAGCGCCTAAATTAAAAGGTGAATTCATTTTTAATCTCGCAGCTGTATTTGGTTTCGGATCGGTACTCATGACCTTTATAGGTGTCAATTACTATTTTACAAAAGGTTTGCATTCTTACGCAAGTGGTGAGACACCGGTATTCCCCATGTGGGCATGGATAATTATTCTCTCGATTATAGCCCTAATGGTTATTGCGGGAATCAATCAGAAAAAATATAAAAGCTTAACTGATGATTAATTAGCTAGGTATTAAATACCATTAAAAAAACCTTGTCTGTTTAGTTATAGATAAGGTTTTTTTTATTCAGAAAGTATATTGATAAAAGCATATGATGTTGCTAAGATCTGTTTTCTTCCAAACGTGATGCATTATACGATTTAAAGATGGCCGCAAGCATGAGTATTAAAAACGAAAGGACCGTTACCCAAGCCCATACTGGGAAGATCGGAGGGTCATCGGTAGCATATCGATGTAATCCTTTGGTAAAGTAATAGTTTACCCCAATGAAAGTCATCAACACGCTCGAAAATGAAACTACTGATCCTATATTAAAAGCCAGGAATGAGTTTAACTTTGGAATGTACTTGAAATGCAAAATCAGACCATATGCCAAAACAATAATTAATGACCATACCTGTTTAGCATTCCAGGACCAATAAGTTCCCCATGATTCATTGGCCCAGACACAACCTATATAGGTGCCTACTGCCACTAGTAACATTCCAATAGTTACTAATTTTTCGTTTATATAGGTTAATTCTTCTATAGCAAGAGAAAATAATTTTTCTTTCTTTTTAGTACTCGCTAAACTGAGAATGATATTAATGAGGCCAAGCATAAAACTTAGTGCTAAAAATCCGTACCCAATAGTAATGATGGCCACATGTATGATAAGCCAGTACGATTTTAATACTGGATTTAGATTTGTTAGTTGAGGATCGTAGTAACTAAGGCCGGCTACCATAAGTAAAACAGCTGTAACAAGAGCAGTCGCAGCTAAAGATATTTTAGAGAAATTCAAAACAGAGAAACCTGCAATTACGGTGCCCCATGCGGCCAATAAAATAACTTCGTATCCGTTACTCCATGGTGCATGACCGCCTAAATACCATCGCAGTCCCATTCCAATGGTTTGTATGATAAACGCCGTAAAATAAATTCCAATACCGATTTTAATTGTTGAGTTAATAAAATTGTTTGGATTTGTTTTAAAGTTCTGAATCAATGTAAATGTTAGAAGAAAAACACCCAGTAAAGCATACAAGTACTTTAGATAATCAAAAATATTTAACTTATTATAGATAACTTCTAAATTGAGTTTACTTTCAGAAGGCATTAGTTCTTCAGGAGTTAATTGGCGTTGGATATGTTTTATATAACCAAGAATTTTATTAGAATTTGAATAATCTTGTGTTCTTCTGGCTTGTACCGTTGAAATTAAATAGGCCCTCATTATGTTGCTATAGGAAAACTCTGGTAGCTGTAAGTCTCTGTTCAAGGTCAGTAAATCACCCTGAATAGGAATAAAAGCCGCTTTTTCATCCCAGCTTAGCCAATTGTAGTTGGCAGAATTTTGTTCTGGAAATAGTTTAAGAGAGGTTCCATTGATAATCATCAAAAAGATACTGATTCGCTCGGATACCTTTATGATTTCTCTGTCGAAATTACTTTGGTCGGCGGCATTTTTTTTAAAGGCTTTTTCATTTAATGCTTTTAGTTCATCTGATTTTGCTGAAAAATCATAGAAAGAAGCGTGTTTACCTGAAATTCCTAATATACTTTTTAAAGAAGGTTCTCGAACAACAATTATCTTTTGATTTTTCCAATACTCGGGATCCACTAAAATGTCTAAAAAAAGCTGCATGGGTTTCATGGTGCCTTTTTCTTCGGTTTTAATCTGATTCTTTCCTGAAATTTTGTGAATTACATCGGTTGCTAAAGAATGAACCGATGAAAAACGGCCGTCATAGGTTTGAACAATCATATGTCCAAACCTGTCCGCGTGTTCAGAACTTATGGGATTTGCAACTTGAGCATGTGTATTTTGAAAAAGACTTAAGGCTAATAGGAGTAGTAGTAAAAGGGTTTTTCTTCGTGCTCTTACATCTCTAATTTTTTTATTCAATTGTGTGTAATACGTTCTGTTGGAGAACAGAATTAAAAGAGCTCCCAAAGCCATTAAAAAGTATCCAAAATAGGTGATTCGAGTTCCATAATAATCGTAATTAACTGAAAGTATGGTGCCTTGTTGGTTCTCATCGTAGGAGGTTTGAAAAAACCGGTACCCCTCGTAATCTAAAACATGGTTTTTGTAAATAAGATGTGATTTTTTTAATCCTATTTGATCATCGATTAAAAGTACGTCACTTTCTGAGTATGATGGGATATCCGTACCTGGATAGTTTGTTAATGTAAATTTATTTAATAATAAGGAGAAAGGCATTTTTATAGGTTTAGGCCCATACACCATTTCTAAGGTTAAATCACCAAATTGAAAAGCTTTAAACTTTTGAGTGTACATGGTTTTGTCATACAGTAACATGGCCTCATATGATTGTCCTTGATAGATTATGGTAACAATTAATACGTCTGGATTGGAATCATTATTACCTGAAATTAGTTTATGATCGGTTCCATTAGGGGCCATTTCTGCGCGAGCAATAAAATTTTTGTAATCAATTTCTAGAATACCGTCCAATTCAAATTCCAGATGAAATGAGTTCTTTTCAATTTGGGATAGGTGTAAAGGTTTTTCACTGACAAACGAAACAGAGCCATCTTGAGTGCGTATCTGAAGATAAGGTTCAATGGTGTAAATTGTGTTTACAGACTCCTTTTCAATAATATGCATATAAGCCTGATAGCCGTAATGCCGAGTTACGATACCTCCAAGAATAATGAAAACAAAAGAACTATGGAAAATGAATTGGGGTAATTTTTCTTTTCTAAATAATCTTCTTTTATAACTTATGAAAAGATAAATTACAATAAACAACCCCATAAAAAATTCAAACCATGTAGCATTGTAAATGAGTAAATCTGCTGTTGATTTGTCATATATTTCTTCTATAAACGTGGCGCCTCCTATAACTAATATGAAGACTAACAGCAGTAACATAGAAAATTTAATTGAAAAGATGGTATTCCAAAATTGTCTCATACAGCGTTTGATTATAGTTGAATCAACTTAAAGAATCTTGCTCATTTAGCAAAAATAAGTTTAATAATTAACATAAAACCAATGATATGATTCAAATAAAAAGAAGGAAATAAATAAAAAACGGAGATTAAAATCTCCGTTTTTTATGATTAAAAATAGTACAATTTTACCAGCAACTTTGGCCAGATGCACAATGTGTACCTGAGCCCCTATCTAATCCAGGAGCCATGGTTCCTTGACCAGGTCCATCATGTCCAATTGGATTTGTAGTAGGATTATTAGGGTCAAAATTGTATGGGTTGAACCAAGTTTTACCATCAACATGATATGGGGTACCATATGTTCCCTGTAATTTTGTGTCTGTTGGGTTCACGTTGTTTGTATCAACATTATGACACCAGAAACATTGTACATCCGGCCAACCATCATCATAACCAGTACCATTCCATGGCTGTACATCATTGTCAGTATAGTGATTTGAATTTCCTTCGTGTGCTCCCGTTGCAGTATGAGCACCAGTATTAGGATTATTTATCTCTACTGGAACGGTAGAAGCTGTTATAGTATATGGAGGGTTGAAATTACCAACAATTGGCACTCCTCTTCTTCCTCCAACTGAAGGGTGACAATAATCACACCCTTCATTCAATGCAATACCTTTTGGAATTGTACCAGTATCCCATCTTGGTGTAGGATTGACATATATAGGAGTCATTGGAACGCCTGCATCACCACTCCATGTATTTAAAGTTGTTTCGTTACCAGAACCGTTAATATCCCCTCTAAAAGCACTACGGCCGTTACTGTGACAATATATATTTGAACAAGTCTTTGTTCCAGAATCCCATGTTGGTGTGGCTGCATCCAGTCCAAATCGGGATGCCAATCCGGTAGGGTTGAAAACCACATCAACGGTTCCACTTGAGTGTGAAGGCTCATTGGCCCCGCCACTACCATGGCCCCAATGACATTCACTACAAGTAAATCCATACAATAGTCCTGCATGGGCTTCATGAGCTCCAGTTGCAGGATATTCCTGAGGTCCTGCAGCATCTTCGTGACAGGCGTGACAACTTCCGTTAGGGAATGACGTACCTGTATCAGGGTCTCTATGGGGGTGACAACTGGTACAGGTCTTTCCAGCATTATGGGTATGATCCCCTGCCGGATTATTATAGTGATACGTACTAGGATTGTTAGTATGGCATACCTCACAAATACCATCATAAACGCCATCGCCGTCTGCAAATGATTTGGCAGCAGCCTGAACAGGTGTAGCAGTAGTCCCTTGAGAATTAAATACCACAGTCCTGAGATCAACACCTGCAGTTAAATCAATATCAATTTGATCTTTTATTAGCATAATATTATTCGCATTATGCAATTGGTGACAATCCAGACAATTGAATCCTTGATGCGATTGATAATTATGGCATTCCATACAAGCTGCACTGGTCATGGTTTCCCTAAGTAGGTTACCATCTGTAGTGGTCGCATTGTGAACAGAATGACAACTTGAGCATTCAATATTTCCGCTAACAAGCCCTACCTGAGTACTGCTTAAGGTTGGGGCTGGATCTATATAGTTGCCACCAGGGACATAGGTTAAACCAACAGGATGACTTCCTTTATTATTGACAATATCGTCTGTAAATCTTCCAACATCTCGTGCCGAATGACAATCTTTACACATGGCATCACCAGTATTAGTACTTACCAGTAATTTTCCATTGGTATTGTCGTGAGGGTTATGACAGGTTGAACATACAATATTTCCAGAGTCAAGACGTGCCAACATGCCTGGGTCGGTAGGCGTATTGGTTTGATAGTTACCTGAACTTGCACTAACCGGATTAGTAGCCGTACTAAACGCATGTCCTGTTCCGCTCGTTCCAGGAATGGCAATATCGGCAGAACTGATGTTGGTACTTGCAACACCTCCGTCATGACAGTCATTACAAACTTCGTAATTGGTAGCAAACTTGGTCAACGTAGGATATTGCGATCCATGTCTTTCGTGGCACAACAAACAGGTATCATTTCCTGTATCATGAGGAATGCCTATGTATGACGATTTATCATATGGATTTCCTCCAGGGAAAGCCGTATCTGATATATCTGTCCAAAGTCCGGTAGGAGGTGCTCCGTCGTGGCATCCAATACAATACACATCAGTATCTGTACCCGAAAAAACGGTGTTAAGACTTTCGGGGTTTTCCAATAGCATCTGCGATGTCGGGTGATCTCCTGCACTTTCGTAATGACAGGCCTCACAAGTTATCGCGTCGGGTTCTACAGGTGTTGCTCCGCCAACATGTGTTGATGTTTTGCTGAGTATATCAAACTCTCCACCAGAACCTACGATCTGAACGACTGATCCACGACCTCCACTTTGTGCTGATGCGTGACAACTTGTACAAGATTGTGGCCCAACGGGTTGTGTAAAACTATCATTATGAAGATGACAGCTTGTGCAGGTCTGTCCTCTTTTATCAGTAGCATCATCATGGTTTGATGCTCCAGTATCATTATAATTGTCATGGGTCAAACCCTCATGACAGACTACACAAATACCATCTCGAGAACCTGATAGATTTACAAAAGAATCAGAACCCGATTTATTTAAAAATACCACGGGTCTGTTGCCTCCAGGAGTATTAATATTATCTCTTATCATCATAATATTGTTTCCAACAGTGCCATCCACCGTATTGTGTACTTCGTGACAGTCTAAACAATCAAATCCATTATGATCCTGCGGATAGGTATGACAATCTCTGCACAGGTTGATGTCATTTGAAACGCGCAGTAAATTTCCATCATCGGTTAAAGCCAATGCACCAGTTACATCGTGGGCGGCATGACATGATGAACATTCTATTTTCCCGCCTGGTGTTAATAGAGCCGGGTCATCTGGGGTTGGATTTAATTTGGATAACCCGCCGTCGTAAATAACGCCCACGGGGTGACTGCCCTTATTTGTAGCACCATCTTGAAATCGTTGTACATCCCTTATTGTATGGCACACCTTGCACATGGCATCTCCGGTATTGTCTACCCTTAAATACGGGGAGCCCGCATTACCATTGTTATGCTGGTTATGGCAGGTAGAACAAATAATGTTCCCTTCCGGTAAACGCTTACCCATTGCCGTGGTTGGATCTGGAGCTGTTGTTTGGAAACCTGCACTATTATCAGCTGGAACATCCCAGGAGTGGGAATTTCCGCTTACACCTGGAATCGCCTTATTGCCATCAACCAAAGGTTTTTCTGTGGCAAGTAGGCCATCGGCATGGCAACTTTGGCATAACAGGGCATTTCCCGCCTTATTTGTTAAATTTGCACCTGGTGCATTGTGCCCAATATGACAGGAGGCACAGGTTGTAAAGGTATGATTCAATGAACAGGTCGTAGGAGGAATGATTTCAAAATTGTCTATCGTACACGATCCATCAGTAGCATCGGTAATGGTAATGGTAATTGGTCCTGCCGAAATAAGGTAGGGACCAAAAAGTTCATTCACTCCATATGAAATACTATTTCGAGTGATACCACCACTAACATGATAAGCCGTGCCAAGATTAGTCCCAACAGGCTTTAATGTAAAAGTAAAAGTGTCGTCCGTTTCATCAGACAGCGTTCCTTGATTGTCACAAAAGAGGCTTGATAAACCCGCAGAGGTTAAATTACAGCCGTTGGAACAAGATGCCGGAGCTGTGACCGTAAAAGGGCCGAAAGAGCAATCTGTAGAAACATCGGTTATGGTGATACTTAGATTTCCTCCTGATATGGGGTAAGGCCCAAAATTTGTTGCTGAGCCATAAGAAATTCCAGATTGAGCTACATCCCCGCTTACGCTATAGGTAGCTCCTAAGAGGGTTCCTGTTGGGTTCAGATCAAAATAAAACACATCATCATTAGGGTCTGAAGAAGTTCCATTATCATTACAGGTGATATTTGTTAATCCCGAGGCTGTTAAGTTACAAACAGGTGTAGAACAAGGCACAGGAGCGTTTACCGTTTCAGCAATGGTACAGGAGCCATCGGTGTCATCGGTTATCGTAATGTTAAGATTACCACCTGATATGGGATAGGGCCCAAATGTTGTAGCCGACCCATAAGTGCCAGATCCTGATGCGCCACCACTAACCGTATATGAAGTGCCTAAATTGGTTCCCGTTGGGTTTAAATCGAAGGTAAAGGTGTCATCTCCAGGAATGGTAGGAGTTCCATTGTCGTTACAAAGAATATTTGTTAATCCCGAAGCGTTTAAATTACAATCTGTGGAACAAGTCGCAGGGGCTGTTACCGTTTCACCGATAGAGCAATTTCCAGAAACATCTGTAATGGTTATGCTTAGATTGCCACCTGAAATGGGATAAGGACCGAAATTTGTTGCTGATCCATAAGTACCTGAATCGGTTACGTCTCCTGTGATGTTATAAGTAGCACCTAAATTAGTTCCCGTTGGATTTAAATCGAAAGTAAAAGTATCATCTGAAGGATTTGATGGTGTACCATTATCATTACAAACAATGTTCGATAAGCCAGAACTGGTTAAACTACAGCCCCCCCCTGGAGTATAGGTAATAACAATACGACCATCGGCTCCGGCTCCACCACCTTGATTTTTACAACAGCCACCACCACCACCACCACCTGGGATAGATCCATCGGTACCAGTAGTATTATTACCGCCGGCACCTCCGGCACCGCCATTAGCTCCTGCCCCACCATCACCTCCAGAAGTACCCGCACCGGCACTTCCATTTGTCCCTGCTATATTCGCATCATTTCCTATACCACCGGTTCCACCAACACCTCCAGCACCTCCATGAATACCACCGCCACCTCCATTTGCTAATACAGTTCCACCATCAAATGAGGTATTTCCTCCTTGTGAACCATTTCCAGCTGCTGCACCAGCAGAGGCGCCGGCTCCAACCTGAAAACTATAGATTCCTGGACTAATATTGATGGATCGACTGTATTCTCCACCACCACCACCACCACCGGGTATATTATTTGACCCAGACTTATCACCACCGGCACCACTACCACCGGCACCCCAGCATTCCACAATGACATTGGTTGCACCAGCAGGAATTGTGACCGTATTACCATTATCAGCTGTGGTAAGCGTAACTGTAGTCTGGCTAAAGGCAGTTTGGGATAATCCTAAACAAAATAACAGGATTGTTCCAAAACATACTCCAGATCTTAATATATGGTGTTGTTGTGATTTCATATACCTAATGTTTTAACATTATTTTACCCTGTTCAGCATAACTTCCTGAATGGACATAAATTAAGTAAGTACCACTATCAAAGTTGGACAAGGACATGGGTATATAATAGTTCCCTTCAAAGTAATTAAATGCCCCGGCATTATAGACTTTCATAAAAATGCTTTGTCCTGAGGAATTATTGATATACACATGTATATCTGTAAGTATTAGGCCATCCGTTTTTAATTTGAGCGTAAAATCGCCGGTTGATGGGTTAGGATAGACATCCAATACCTTGTTATTCTTAAAATTATTGGCTATCGATGCAATTGTGCTTTCGTCCACAACTTCTATAGGCTCTGTATACTGGTAAGTTCCACAACTACTGCTTGTTGCTGTATATACCACCTGATAGGTTCCAGAAAAACCGTAAGTATGTATTGGATTTTCATCTGTAGAAAAGTTTCCATCTCCAAAATCCCAATGGTGTGAGTCTACATTATACGAATCATTTATGAATTGTACTTCAAGAACATTTGAGTAATAGTGAAACGAGACTTCAGGTACAGGTATTACCTCTACAGTAACCAAATCGGAGGCCGTACAACCAGAGGCATTACTTACCACAACACTATAAGTACCTGATGTATTGACTTCCAGTATTCGATTGGTACTGCCATCACTCCATAAATAGGATTCAAATCCGAAGCCAGCATCCAATACATAGGAATTACCGGTGCAAATCGAAATATCGGCCCCAAGGTCAACCACCGGCTGCTCAGAAGCAGATACCGTAACCTGTCCTGAGACCAGACCATTACAGTACATATCAGAAACAGCAGTTAGGGCATAAATACCAGGTTGTGAAACCGGAAGCAAGTACGGATTACTGCTAGTTTCAATGGCCACCGGGTTTAAACCATCAATGGTATAGGTAAAATGCCATGAGGAACCTGCTCCCGTAAAAGCTATGGCAATATAATCGGTTTGACCTGTACAGATGTCAATGGCCGCATCGACAATGGTTGCCGTAGGTAAGGTATTGACATTAATATTTGCAATACCTTGGTTTACTGTTCCAGTACAAGCGTAATCTTGAATGGACAAAATTTCATATAGCCCAGATGTTTCAGGAATCAATATAAATGGGTTATCTGTTGTTGTCATTTCAATAGGGTTCTGTCCGTCAATGGCATAAGTGAATGTAAAGGGTGCCATTCCTGTGAATGCGACTTCAATGCCAGTGCCATCAGACTCACATTTAATAAGTTCAGTGGTTAAAAAAGTTGCTGTAGGCAACGCATCGGTCAACACAATATTTGTAGTTCCTGTAAAACAGCTACCGCTAGTCGCCGTGCCATCTGTAAGAGCGCTTATACGATAAAGCCCTTGTTCTGTTACCGGTATATTGAATGTAGTCACTTGTGGATCGGAAGTAATGTTTGAAGTATGGATGGTTTGAGGATTTAACCCATCAATGGTATAAGTAAAGGACCAGGGGGATGTTCCCGTAAGTTGAACTTCAATAACTGCATTTTCCAAAGAACACACGGTTTGATCAGCGCTTGTAATGGTGGCTGTTGGAAGTTGCTCGGTAATGGAATAAATTTCAATGGATCCCTTGTTCATAGATGATACAAAAGCATGATTATCAGAAGTGAAAACGATATCTATGGGAAGATTCAGCTTGCCTTGTTCATTCCCATAACCACCGAGCATGGCTATAAAATTACCGTAATTGTCGAACACACTTACACGCCCCAGATAAGGATCTACAGCGTAATAATTTCCACAAGGGCCTACTGCTATACCCTGTATTCTGTGAAACAAACCGTCTTCCTGTCCAAAACAACCAAAAGTACTCACATGATTGCCTGCAAGATCAAACATATAAATGGACGTTTGAGGACCGGTAGTTGTCCAGCAAAGGCTACAACCGCCACCACATTCCATATCTTCTCCAATGCCTCCATGCTCACCCACCAAAATATATTGGTTATAGGGATCGAAAGCAATTCCTGTAGGATATACAAAAGAGCTGTAGGTAAAATTGGTCACGATACCGCCAGAGCTATTCAGTCCAATAACTTTGCGCTTTTGACTATCGGTAAGATACAAAATGTCGAATCCAAAAACCATTGAGTTTGGTATAAATTCTCCTGAATAGAATAAAGTTTTATTACCGTTTTCAGAAACCCTGTAAATAGTACCGGTTTTTTTATCGCTTACAAAAAGGACGTCTTTAGGGTTAATGGCTATGGCTGAAGCATTAAAATCAAGACTGATGGTACTTATATAATTACCATTGGCATCATATTTAATGATGCTTTTTTGAATGGCATCCGTTACATAGACCTTGTCCTGAGTATCAACAGCCATTTTTCCTGGAGCACTCATGGCTTCAGAGAACGACTGAAGGGGTGTAATCACCGAAACAGGCGGTTCACTTATGGTAACAATAACCGGTTTTATGGAAGCACATCCTTCGGTATTGACCAGCTTGATATAATAAGTACCCGATGTTGTTATGCTTTCAGGTGCAACAAGAGCATTTGTGGCGGCTGCATTGGACCAATAGGTTAAGGTACCGGCATCACTTCCTGCGGTTACGGCTGGATCGGTAAGATTAACCGTGGCAGGCAAATAGGTTTCATTGGGGTTGGTTATGGTTAAGACAGGAGTCGCAACCACCGCCACAGTTGCCGTTACATTACTTAATGATAGGGTACAGTTACCATTGCTTACTTCTGTTAGATTTACAGTAGTATCGGCGGTAACCCCATTAATACTAATATCTACATAACCACTTGGCCCAATTAGGGCAACTCCAGAGGCATTACCAGAATAATTAACGGTATCTCCCGCTGCTCCCAAAATGGTAAACACAGCGTTTGACCCTTGGCAAACGGGGCTTGCCGCACTAATGCTTGGCACTGTTGGTAATGCCATTATGGTTACCTGTACCGGTTTTATAGAAGTATAACCACTAAGATCGTCGAGTTTGATATAATAGGTACCCGATTGGCTAACGGCGTTTGGAGAAACTAGCGCTATGGTAGCCCCAGCATCGGTCCAGTAAGACAAGGTGCCCTCATTGCTTCCTGCAGTTACAGCGGGATCGGTTAAGTCGACCGTTGAAGGGGCACACACCGGAGCTGGATCGGTAATGTTAAGTGAGGTTAATTCGGTTATGGTTACCAATACCGGCTTAATGGTATAACACCCCTCTATATTGGTTAATTTAATGTAATAGGTGCCTGATAGGGTTACCGCCTCAGGAGTAGAAAGCTGATTTGTGGCGGATGGATCGGTCCAGTACGAGAAGCTGCCAGAATCACTGCCAGTAGTAATGGCGGTGTCGGTTAAATTGACCGTTGAAGGCATGAATACCTCATCAGGATTGGTAATAATAAGATTTGGTTTAGCATTGACGCTAATTTGGGTGGTATTGGAGGCCAAAGCCTGTGTCGTATTGGTTTGTAAGCAACCGTTATCGGTAGCATAGCCTACACAGAAGTACCAGCGTGACCCTACATCTGCTGCTGTACTGGGAGGTGTAAAGTTTGCTGAAGTGGCCCCGTTAATTAAAGTAGCCCCGGCAACCTGATTGCTATCTGTTGTATTATAATACCACTGATAAGAAGGCGTGTAAGACCCGTTATTGTAACTCAAAGGATTGCCACTGTCTAAATTTACGGTAGCCCCAGGAACAATGCTTGAAGCTTCCTGTGCGCCCAGTCCAAATCGATTTTTATAATAGTTAAAGTTCTGTATTATTTCTTCAGCCGTAAATGCTTTGTTGTTATAAAGATTAAAAACAGGTATCTTACCCTTAAAAGGTTGGGAAGAAACTCTACCTATTTCATTAACTTGGGATACATTACCCCCTGATGAACTTGATATAGTTTGTGCATAGCCATTTACATATACTTTATAGTTACTAGAAACAGTACCTCCATTATTTGTAATAATAATTTGATTCCAAGCACCATCTATTATTGAGTTTTCAGGAATTCTATAAACTCCAGAACCTCCAAAACCAAAGGCTAAGCTCTTAAGATTATATGAGCCAGTCACATTTGTTAAAAAACAATAAAATGAAGAATTTAAATTGGATTTAACCGTAAATAAACCTGGATACGAATATGAGTAGTCCTCAAGATTGAACCATATTTCTATAGTAAATGAGCTTGTTGAATTTACAGAATACCCACTATTTCCATATACTTTATCATCAATCCCATCAAAAGTCAACACACCGCCATTAACAGCATCGAAGCCCACACCATTTTGTAAAACCGCATTATAGCCATTGCCACTCAAATCCAACCAATCGGTAGCAGAGGCAGCCACAGGGGCCGGTGTGATCGTGGCCGTTAAAGGAGCGAGGGCTTCACCTTCGCATACACTTTGTGATAGCAAAGGAGTTACAGTGGTAGCCGTAGGACAATCTACACCGCTTTGGGCCCATAGTCCAACAGAGCTAGTGATTAAAACTAAATATAAGAATATGTTTTTAAAACTGTCCATTCTTTATACACATTGCGCTGCTTAAAAAATTAATAATTCCTTTATCGCTTGCGCAGCACTTATTTTTCTTATTGATTACGCAAAACATAAAAAATTGCAACATATGATATGTACTTATAAGGTAAACATGAGATTACAACAACCAACTTCAAATATATAATTTGATATCTGTTAATTCTATGACATAAGTCAGCTAATTCATTTATTTTTAAGTCATAATACCCCTACAGCTACTTAGTTAACGCTTCAAGTATAATTGTAAATAGGGACTGAAAAGATTAGACTTTTAAGTTCATCAATTCAATGCCAGATTAATACTGTGTAAACAATGCTTATTTTTTCAATTTTTAAAAAATTAAGCTACTATAAAAGAATAAATAATAACAAAAGGCAAGAGAGATTAGGAACGCTGTAATATACAAGGTTATATAATGAAAAGGATAACCGATATATTTTATATCTTCCAAATCTTGAAAAAACACGCAAGGGTATAAAATGGAAACTAACAATCATTTATTAAAAATTATAAGCTATATTTTAAACTCTTTTTTTTAATAAAAACCCTAATAATATTGATGAAATTAAGCAAGAAAAAGTGTCGTGCAATTAGGCATATGTCATTTCTTCTAAAAATACGGCTTATGCGATTTACAATGCCATCCCTTTGATTAAATTTTCCATTACACTTAACAGGAATAACTTGAAAAACAAAAAAGCAACTTATTGATACTTAATAAGTTGCTTTTTAATTAAAGTGACCTCGACAGGATTCAAACCTGTAACCTTCTGAGCCGTAATCAGATGCGCTATTCAGTTGCGCCACGAGGCCGTTTTGAGGGTGCAAATATAGTATTTTTATTAAAATTTAACCAAAATATTCAATTCAATTTTCAATTCACTATTTTTGATATATGGATAAACTAATACTACAAGAAAAATACGGCCATATCTTGGACGAAAACCTACTAGGTGAGATCTTACAGATAGGCAGGTTTAAAACTTATAAAAAAAATGATATTATCATAGACATTGGTCAACCTCTGAAATTTATTCCGCTTTTAATATCTGGTAATATTAAAATTTTAAGGGAAGATAATGAAGGTAATGAGTTGCTAATTTACTTTTTGGAGGCTGGCGAAACTTGCACCATGTCCCTAACATGCTGCATGGGAACAACTAAAAGTAAAATTCGTGCCGTAGCAGAAAAAGACTCCAGTTTGGTTATGATACCTGTTCAAAACATGCTGCAATGGTTTCATAATAACAGGAGTTGGAGAACTTTTATTTTGGAAAGTTATCAGGAACGCTTTGATGAAATGCTAGATACAATTGATAATATAGCATTTATGAAAATGGATGAGCGACTGAACAAGTACCTTGTTGAAAAAACAAAACTTCATGGTTCAAAAACCATTAATGTAAAGCACCAAGACATAGCTGAAGATTTACATACCTCTCGGGTAGTTATTTCTAGGTTGCTAAAACAATTGGAAAATGAAGAGAAAATAAAATTAAGTAGAAACAAAATCGTAGTGTTATAAGGGTAATTAACTTTTGTAACACAACCAACCTAGATGTAAAACTATTTTCGCATCATATAAACACTAAAACTTCATGGAACACTTATTAAATCCCTGGCCGTGGTATGTATCTGGCCCACTAATAGCATTAGTAATGGCTTTATTGCTTTACTTTGGCAAAACCTTTGGCATGTCGTCTAACCTTCAAACCTTCTGTACTATGGCAGGAGCTGGAAAATTTTCTAATTTTTTTAAGTTGAATTGGAAGGAACAGTCTTGGAATTTAATTGTAGTGGCTGGCGCCATTATTGGTGGATTTATTGCCACACAATATCTATCCAATGATAGTATTACAGATTTAAACCCTACTACAATTAAAGAACTTAACAGCATGGGCTTTTCTAATTCTGGATCTACTTTGGTGCCTAATGAAATGTATGGTACTGAAGCCATAAATTCTACTAAAGGACTTTTATTGTTGATTGTAGGTGGTTTATTGGTTGGTTTTGGCACACGGTATGCCGGAGGGTGTACTTCTGGACATGCCATAACTGGTTTAAGCAGTTTACAGAAACCTTCACTGATTGCTGTAATTGGTTTTTTTATTGGAGGTTTGCTCATGGCTAATTTTATTTTACCTCTAATTTTTTAAGCATGAAATATTTAAAATTTTTATTGGTTGGTATGTTCTTCGGAATTGTTTTAGTAAAATCGGAAGTTGTTTCCTGGTATCGTATCTATGAAATGTTTAGGTTTCAATCCTTTCACATGTATGGTATTATAGGAACAGCCATAGTTTCCGGAATAGTGTTCTTGCAAATTTCTAAAAGAGGCTATATTAAGAATATTGAAGGCGCAGAAATTTATGTTCCCAAAAAAGAAAATGGGTTTATTAAAAACATTGTAGGGGGTAGTATTTTTGGTTTAGGATGGGCCCTTATGGGAGCTTGCCCAGGCCCCATGTACATATTAGTGGGAACAGGTGTTTATAGTATGCTAATTGTTATAGCTGCTGCTATTTTGGGTACCTTTATTTATGGTTTATTAAAAGACAAACTACCACATTAAATGGATAACATCCAACTTTTAGGATATGTAGGTGCCCTTATCGTGGGGTTAATATTAGGCTTAATAGGTGGTGGCGGATCTATACTAACCGTACCCCTATTGGTTTATCTATTAGGTTATAATCCCGTTATAGCAACAGCCTATTCCTTATTTGTGGTTGGAACTTCTTCATTGGTTGGAACCTATCAGAAATACAAAAAAGGATTAGTGGATTTTAAAACGGGATTAGCATTTTCATTTCCTTCGTTTTTAGCTGTTTATCTTTCACGAAGATATTTGGTTCATGATATCCCTGAAACACTTTTTAGCCTAGACGATTACATGATAACGAAAGACATTGCCATTATGGTATTTTTCTCCATTATTATGTTACTGGCTTCAATTTCAATGATCAAAAACTCGAAAAACAATGTCTCAACACACCACAAGCAACCTTACTATAAAACATTTATTCAAGGAATTGTGATAGGCACTATTACAGGTATTATTGGTGCAGGAGGTGGTTTTTTGTATGTCCCCGCTTTAGTTCTCTGGGCCAACATCCCTATGAAAAAAGCTGTAGGAACCTCTTTGGTTATTGTTGCCATAAACTCTCTAATAGGTTTTATAGGTGATGTGCTAACCATAGAAATAGAATGGGTTTTTCTTCTTACTTTTACATTTATATCGATTATTGGTATAGTTTTGGGTGTTTTCCTATCCAAATTTATTAGTGGAGGAAAACTAAAAAAGGGCTTTGGAGTCTTTACGCTGCTTATGGCTATCTATATTATTTATAATGAGATAAGCTAATTTTAATAGATTTATTGTTTGTGACATAAGTCACAAATCATTTTAATAAGGTCAATTATTTTTGGACAACAAAAATTAAAACATTTTTTACCACACAAAATAGCTTAGTTATGAAAATAGAACAAATATATACGGGATGTCTTGCTCAAGGTGCCTACTATATAGAATCTGATGGAGAAGTTGCAATAATTGATCCTCTTCGTGAAACACAACAGTATGTAGATAGGGCCAATAAGGAAAATGCTAAAATAAAATATATTTTTGAAACCCACTTCCATGCCGATTTTGTTTCTGGTCATATAGATTTAGCAAAAAAAACAGGTGCTACAATTATTTACGGCCCTGGAGCAAAAACCAATTATGATATTCATGAAGCTAAGGATAATGAAATTTTCAAATTGGGCAAGGTAAGTATTAAAGTATTGCATACCCCTGGTCACACCCTGGAATCTTCGACGTTTTTATTATTGGATGAAAACGGAAAGGAACACGCTATATTTTCTGGAGACACCCTGTTTTTAGGTGATGTTGGTCGTCCTGATTTAGCCATTAAATCCAATTTAACCAAGGAAGATTTAGCAGGTATGTTATACGATTCCTTGCGTAATAAAATAATGCCCTTACCCGACGATACTATTGTATATCCAGCTCATGGTGCCGGTTCGGCATGTGGCAAAAATTTAAGTAAAGAAACCATTGGGGTTTTAGGTGAACAAAAGAAGACAAACTATGCCCTGCGGGCCAATATGACCCGAGAGGAATTTATAGAAGAAGTTTTGGACGGTATTGCTCCCCCACCCCAATACTTTGCCAAAAATGCCATGATGAACAAATCTGGATATGATGAATTTGAAACGGTATTAAAAAAAGGAGACAATCCTTTATCACCCGAAGATTTTGAAAGCATGGCCAATCAAGAAGATGCATTGGTCCTAGATGTTAGGCACGAAAAAGATTTTGTAAAAGCACATATCCCCAACTCCATTTTTATAGGATTACATGGCGGGTTTGCGCCGTGGGTAGGTGCATTGATAACCGATTTAAAACAACCCATTTTATTGGTAACACCTGAAGGCAAGGAAAAAGAAACCGTTACCCGTTTATCACGCGTAGGATACGATAATACTTTAGGCTATCTTGAAGGTGGTATAAAAGCTTGGGAAAATGCTGGTAAGGATATTGAAAGCATCGAATCTATTTCTGCCAATGAGTATGAAAATAGAATGAAAAGAGAGGTAATAGCCACACTGGACGTTAGAAAAGATGGTGAATACAAATCAGAACATTTAGAAGGAGACCATGTGCAACATTTTGCTTTAGATTATATTAATGACAATATGAATACTATTGCCAAAAATAAAACTTACTATGTGCATTGCGCTGGTGGTTACCGTTCTGTTATAGCGTCATCCATACTAAAAGCAAGAGGCTTCGATGTTATTGATATAGCAGGTGGTTATGCTGCACTAAAAAGCACCGATTTACCAAAAACCAATTATGTTTGTCCGTCAACATTGTAAGGTTTTTTATGATAAAATCACATTTTAAATAAGAGAAATTTTTAAATTCAATATTATGACAAAAAACATGGGAGCCACCGATAAAACCATAAGGGTTTTAGTGGCAATAGGTATTTTTCTGCTTTACTTCTTTAATGTAATTGAAGGTACATTGGCATATATTTTAATGGCTTTAGCTATTATTTTTGTATTGACCAGTTTGGTTAGTTTTTGTCCGTTATACAAACCGTTTAACATAAACACTGGGAAGCATAAAAAATGAAAGCAACCCTAGAAGTTCAAAACTTAAAATGTGGTGGCTGTGCTAGCACTATAGAAACGCGACTAAGTGGTTTAGAACACATTACAGAGGTATTGGTTAACATCGATGATTTTACGGTTACCTTTTTATATCAAGATGAAACCAACCTCACCCAAGCAAAAGAACTTTTGGCTAAATTAGGATATCCCGTAGTTGGAGAAAAAAATGCACTAACAACAAAGGCTAAATCTTTTGTAAGCTGTGCCGCGGGAAGAATGACTAAATAAAAAAAGTGCTTTAAAGCACTTTTTTTATTATACAATCTCCGCACTTAAACCAGCATCCAAGAGCATGGTGCAACGCGGTTTTAAATCGTCGTAAGGTCCAGTTTTAACTGTACATTTACCCTTATAATGTACTATAATAGAACATTGTTCGGCCTGTTCTGCAGTATGTTCGCAGGCATATATTAATGTATCAATAACATGGTCGAAAGTATTAACATCGTCATTGTACAACACAATTTCATTTTGTGCAACCACTTCTTCGTCAAGTAATAGCTCCTCTGATACTTTTTCTTTTGAACCCATAGTATTAACTTTTGCAATTTACTTGCACTAATTTAAAAATTTTAGGGAAACCCAATTATTCCGTTCCAGTTTTTCTTCAAATTTTAACAAATGGGTTTCACATTCTTTTTGTATTACAGGAATATCATCACTGTAAAATCCACTTAAAAGCAAGATCCCGTTTGGATTTAAACAAGACACATACGTTGCCATGTCCTGAAGCAGAATATTTCTATTGATATTGGCAATAATAATATCGTAGCTTTTATTGCTTAAAACAGAAGCATCGCCTTCAATCACCGTGATATGCTCACAATCATTGCGCGCTACATTTTCTAAACTATTCAAATAACACCAATTATCGTAATCGACGGCATCAATAGGCTTGGCGCCCTTTAATTCGGCCAAAATAGCCAAAACTCCGGTACCACAACCCATATCCAATACCGATTTATCCTTAAAATCATTATTCAATATATGTTGGATCATCATGTGGGTAGTTTCGTGGTGCCCAGTGCCAAAACTCATTTTAGGTTCTATAATAATATCATATTGCGTATCTGGCTTCTCATGGAATGGTGCACGGACCGAACATACGTTGTCTACTATAATGGGATTGAAGTTTTTCTCCCACTCCGCATTCCAATTGGTCTGCTCAATTTCTTCAAAGGTGTAGCTAATTTTAAATTCATCGGATTTTAAAATTTGGATATCGTCTAAAATCGCCTCATGCCACTCCTCCTTTTGAATGTAAGCCGTAACACCTTCATTAGTTTCAACAAAACTTTCAAAACCGGCATATCCCAATTCCGCGATAATAATGTCTACTGCTGGTTGCAAAGGGCTTACTTTAAATTGATAGCCTATGTAAGTTGTATTGGACATCTATGTTTTCGTAAGATCGGTATGCTTTAAAAACCTTCTAATTTAAAACGCATTTACAATTGCATAGAAATCTTCAGCATTAAGAGAAGCCCCTCCTATTAATCCACCATCAACATCGGGGTTAGAAAATATTTCCTTGGCATTGCTAGGTTTACAGCTACCACCATATAAAATGGAAACCAAATTGGCCACATCGCTTCCGTATTTATCTTCCAAGGTCTGTCTTATAAAGGCATGCATATCCTGGGCTTGTTCTGGGGTTGCCGTTTCCCCGGTGCCTATGGCCCAAACAGGTTCGTAGGCTAGTATAATATTTTGAAATGAAGAAGCCTCTAAATGAAACAATGCTTTTCTTATTTGGCCTTCTACTATATTTTCGTGGTTACCAGATTTTCTATCTGCTAACTGCTCTCCAAAACAAAAAATAATTTGCATCTCTTTTTCTAATGCTGCATCTACTTTTTTCGCCAAAGATTCATCGGTTTCGTTAAAATATTCCCGACGTTCGCTATGTCCCAAAATAACAGTATTAATACCAACGCTTTTTAACATATTGGCACTAACCTCACCCGTATATGCTCCACTTTCTGCGAAATGCATGTTTTGTGCTATAACTTCTATATTGCTATGCTTTAAAGTTTCGAAAGCTTGGTAGAGGTTAGTAAAAGCAGGTGCAATCATAACTTCAGCATTCGAGGTTTGGGTTTGCTTTTGCAAGTCGGTTAATAACGCTTGGGTTTGTGCCAAATCGTTATTCATTTTCCAGTTTCCGGCAACAATTTGTTTTCTCATAAGTCTGAACTTAAACTCCTTTTGAAAAAGTTAATTTTGTTTATATTAATTTATAATTCCACAAAAATACTATTTTTTTAAGGCCTTTACCAACTTATGGTCATCTGCTTTTACTGCTTTAAACAATTCTATATTTCCTGCTTTATTTATTACCATATATCTTGGAATCCAATCGATTTTTACAAAATCTGCAAACGGACACTTTTTTCCTGAGGCCATATAATAATGCTCCCCATCGACTTGATATCTAGCTATTCCCTTTTTCCAAGCATCTTCGCCCCTATCCAAGGATAAAAAAATGTAGACCACATCCTGATATTGCGATTGCAAGGTCTTAACCTTAGGCAGACCTACCAAACAATCACTGCACCAAGACGCCCAAATATCAATTAAAATGGTTTTACCCTTATGGGTTTCTAAAATAGATTTTAAATCAATTGTTTCGCCCTGTAATGTGGTAAACGTATCACTTAAAGCCGCTTCACTAAATTGTTTAGGGCTTTCATTGACATTACAACTAAAAAGACTAATTAATAAGATGAGTAGGTAGTTCATTTTCTTCATATTTTTAACTAATGCATTACTGTAATTTAACTTTTGGATCCAACCAAACGTATATTATGTCGACTAAAATATTAATCATTACAAATAAAGTTGCAATTACTAAAACTGAACCCATAATTACGGGCAAATCTAAGGTGTTAAGGGCATTTACAATTTCCTTTCCCAAACCATTCCAGCCAAAAATATATTCTACAAAAACAGCACCGGCCAACATGGAGGCAAACCATCCTGAAATAGCTGTAACGACAGGGTTTAAAGCATTCTTTACCGCATGGCGCTTAATGATTTGAAATTCACTTAATCCTTTGGCTCGGGCCGTACGAATATAATCTTGGTTAAAAACTTCTAACAAAGAATTCCGCATTAATTGAATAACCACTGCTAAAGGACGAATACCTAAAACGATGGCCGGCAATATTAAGTTTTTCCATTTAATATGCATGGCCTCACCAAAATCATCAAGCTCATACAAACTACCTGTCATTTCTAAATTGGTATACTCATGCAAAACATAACCAAATAACCAAGCAAACAAAATGGCACTAAAAAAAGATGGTACGCTCATACCCAGAGTACTAAACACCTGTATAACCCTATCTAACCACCTATTCTTGTATAAGGCTGAAACAATGCCAAGCAATATCCCAACAATAATAGCTATGATGATAGCCGAAACTGCTAAAACAAATGTATTGGGTAAAGTTTCGGCCAATACCTGGGTTACTTTTTTACCCTGTTTAGCAAAAGATTCGCGTAAATAAGGAGTTTTAAGGGCAATGGTTGTATTTCTAAAAGATAACAACTCCAGAGCATTGTATTTGCCTTGGCTTAAAAACGTATAATCTTCGGGTTTTTGAGAGTGGAATGAAAGTGGCGACAGGTCATTTAAATAATATAAATACTGAGTCCCCAATGGTTTGTCGAATCCATATTTTTGTTTTACCAATATCAGTTGTTCACTATCTTCGTTTTGTCCGAGCATCATTTGGGCTGGGTCTCCCGGAAGCACATTAAACAAAAAGAAAATAACGGTAACGACTCCCCATAATGTGAGTAAGGCGTAAGTGGTTTTATTTAGGAAATAGTGTATCAGTGTTCAGTGTTCAGTGTTCAGTGTTCAGTGTTCAGTGTTCAGTGTTCAGTGTTCAGTGTTCAGTGTTCAGTAAGAGTTTTATTTATATTTTACAACCAAATTTATCTGGGTTGCATATCATATAGTTTATCAATTTCCCTACTTCTTCACTTTTTTGAAAAAGTTCTTCATAATTCTCTTTTGGCAAATAATCACAAGCCAAAGCAAATTTGAGCCAGGTTTGGGTTTCAGCATTTTCTGCATCACTATCTGTTAGTTTACTGATAAAATGCTTTGGATACAATCTTTTCCTATATGCTTCAGAAATATTTGCACAGACACTTCTTGAAGACCTCCTTACTTGGTCGGTCAAAGCATATTTTTCTTCTTTTGGAAACCTTTTAGACTCATCAAAAATATCCATTGCCAAATCGAACCCTTTCTTATAGGCCAACAAATCTTCAAACTTCATTTTACTGTTTACTTACTTAATTTCACAAAATCCTGCTAACTGCCACTGCCAACTGAACACTAAAATTTCAAGCTTTCTATATCATTCCAATGGACTTTTTGCATCACGGTTCCGCTATTTAATTCCAAAACTCCAGGATTGGATCGAACTACTGTTTTTAAGGCTTTTTCATCACATAAATACCAGTCAAAGTCAATACCATAGTCCTCTTTAACACGTTGTTTGGCATCTTCTCCAGAAGCTGTTAACCCAATGATTTCATAACCATTATCTCTTGCCCTTTCCTGTAAGGTCTTTAGCTTTAAAGCCCCTCCTCTTTCAATTTTTTCCAAGCTATAGGATACCACTACTATAAGATTATGTTCGGTTAAAAAATATTCTGTTAAATCTTCTTCATCACTCTCTATGGAAAAATCGACTACCGGTGGTGCATAGCCTTCCTGAATCATTTTGGTTTCCACACCAACAAATTCTCCTTCAACTGAAGGGTATGATCCATCGGTAACAATGATTTCTTCTTTTCCGTTCACATTAAATTTCCAACTATATTCCAAAATTGGCTTAGGTGCATCTTCTGGTATTTCCATACCCTCCTTTATATTCTTCCCAATGGCATATGCCCTAAAATCTACCGAAGGTAAATGCATTAACACATGGTAACCAAACCATAAACTCAAAACAAAGCCCAATAAAGCAACAATCGTTAAAGGGAATTTTGAAAATATAGGGTTAACATATTTTTTTCCGAAGAATAAAATCAAAATAAAAAACAACAATACCACATCTTTTGTAAAACTTTCCCATGGCGTTAATTTTAGGGCATCACCAAAACAACCACAGTCCTTTACTTTATCGAAGTATGCCGAATAAAAGGTTAAAAAAGTAAAGAACACTATCATACCCAATAAACTCCAAATAGTAAATTTTGGTTTATATCCAATTAAAAGGAAAACCCCTAAAACCACTTCAAAAACGACTACAAAAATGGAAATTCCCAAAGCATAAGGTTCCAAAAAGGGGATGTTTAATACCTCTGCACTAAAGTATTCCTGTAGTTTATAAGAAAATCCAAGTGGATCGTTCAATTTTATTAAACCTGATATAATGAATAATACACCTACAAATATTCGGGAAATGGTTACTAATATTTTCATAATTTAGATCAAACGGTAACTGAGGCTCTCGAAGTCACCTGTATATTTAAAAAATGTCGCTTCAAGAACCTCAGCGACCAAAATCAATTATTCTTCTTTCAAATGAATTAGAGCAAAAACCGCATAATTAATCATATCCTGATAATTAGCGTCAATACCCTCACTAACCAAGGTTTTGCCTTTATTGTTTTCAATCTGTTTAACGCGCAATAATTTCTGTAAAATTAAATCGGTTAAACTGCTTACCCGCATATCGCGCCAAGCCTCTCCATAATCGTGGTTTTTATCCTCCATCAATTTTTTGGTAATGGCAATTTGCTCTTCATAAAGTACTGTTGCTTCTTGTGTAGTTAAATCTGGCTGCTCCACAACACCTTTTTGCAACTGAATCAATGCCATAACACAATAATTAACAATACCAATAAATTCACTTACTTCATCTTCATCAACTTTTCTAACATCATTTTGCTGTAAACCACGAATTCGCTGTGCTTTAATAAATATTTGATCAGTTAATGACGGTAATCTAAGTATTCGCCATGCACTGCCATAATCACTCATTTTCTTAACAAACAAATTTTTACAGGTTTCTATAACAGCATCGTATTGCTTTGAAGTATCTTGCATATATAAAATTCTATTTGGGGTAAATTTCGCATAAATAATTAAAAAGTTCAAAGTTTAAGGTTTAAACTTTCATTTATATTTTATTTATTGCCACTACGAATTCCCTAATCATTATTTTTGAAGGGAATTTTACATTTTTTAAAAAAATCGTGTACCTACCGGAAGGTAGTTTAATGCCAATATTAAATTTTATGACAATTAACTGTAAGGGACAACTCATCGATTTATCAACGCCAAAGGCTATGGGCATTTTAAACATAACCCCAGATTCGTTTTATGATGGTGGATCCTATAAAAATGACAAAGCCATTTTAAACCAGGTTGAAAAGATGATTGATGAAGATGCCACATTTATTGATATTGGAGCCTACAGTTCACGTCCTGGAGCTGACTTTGTTACTGAAGCTGAAGAATTAAAACGTATACAGCCTATAGTTAGATTAATTTTAGATAGATTTCCCCATGCACTTCTTTCCATAGACACGTTTAGAAGTGAAGTGGCCAAGCAATGTATAGAAACTGGCGCCGCAATCATCAATGATATTTCTGCTGGAAAACTAGATAAAAACATGTTATCTACTGTTGCCGAATTGCGAGTCCCCTACATTATGATGCATATGCGTGGCACACCCCAAACCATGCAGCAACAAACCCAATACGACCATTTGATTAAGGATATTCTATTTTACTTCTCTGAACGTATTGCTGTAGCTAGAGAACTTGGCATTATTGATTTAATTATTGACCCAGGATTTGGCTTTGCCAAAACATTGGAACAAAATTTTGAATTATTAAATAATTTGGAATTGTTTAATATGATTGAAAAACCTTTATTGGTAGGTATTTCTAGAAAATCCATGATTTATAAAACACTAGGGAACTCTGCACAAGAAGCTTTAAACGGTACATCGGTATTGAATACCATCGCTTTACAAAAAGGTGCATCCATTTTGCGGGTACACGATGTGAAGGAAGCTGTGGAGTGTATTAAATTGGTTAAGTCGTTAAGTTGTTAAAAAATCATGAAATACCCATTAACAAAAGTTGCAAACCAACTGATAATGATAATTAGGGCATTCCATCTGACAATTAAAAACAAATAAATATTAACAGATGAATTATACTTTCCTATTGGCTATTACCTTATTTATGTTTTCTTGCGGAAATAAAAAAGTAATACAACTGCCTGAAATCGATCATGCAGAAATTACCGAAATCAGTGATGTATCGGCAACTTATTTGTTTTACGACGAGACACAACCTGATAGTGTTTCATTAAATAGAAAAAACTTGATTAGCACCACCAATTGGTTGGTTAATGTAGACAAACGCCTCACGTTGAAACAAGTAATCCCACACATTCAATTTTTACAAGAGAAAAAACGAAATGCAGGACATAAAAATCCCAATGCCAAAAACTATTTTTCCTGCCATGATACCAGCAATAATAATTTAGGATTTGTAGAGTTTACGGATGTAATTTATATTGACTCTCTAAACTCAAAAATTAAAAATGAAAAAGATTCATTAAATATAAACACTTCTATTTTCTTTGATTCTTTAAAATCAATATCTATTAATGAAATTAGTGATTATATTGCTGTAAAACGTACTATAAACTTGAATCAATTACTTAATGAGTATAAAGGCTTAGACTTTTACATTTATAAAGACTCTATAAATATTTCTTTTAACAAAAAAATGTCATTCCAAGTTTATATTACAATTAAGAAGTTTATTGAATCAATAAAACAAGAAGGTGTTAAAGTTTCAAATAAAGAATTAATTTCTAATTAACCCTTTTTTATTAAATTTACCAAAACCATAATCTTTTGGACATTTTTAAAGACCTTTTAAAATTTACGGTTGTAGACGTTATAGACGTTATTCTTGTTGCCCTATTACTATACTACCTCTACAAATTGGTAAAAGGTACTGTGGCAATCAATATTTTTATTGGTATTATTATCATTTATGGAGCATGGCGCTTAACAGACTTCCTAAACATGGAACTGCTAACCGGTATTTTTGGCGGTTTTATGAAGGTGGGGATTATTGCGTTAATCGTTGTTTTTCAACCAGAAATCAGGAAGTTTTTACTTATGGTTGGCTCCACCAACTTTGGCAAGCGGGGAAAACTTTTTAAGCAGTTTAAATTCTTAAAAACAGAAGTTACCAACACCACCAATGTTGACGCCATTGTTTCTGCATGCAATAAAATGGCTATGTCCAAAACCGGCGCATTAATAGTTTTTGAGCGCAATAATAATCTTGATTTTTTATCGTCATCAGGCGATGAAATGAATATTAAAGTCACCCAACCTATCATAGAAAGTATTTTCTTTAAAAACAGTCCGCTTCACGATGGCGCCATTATAGTAAGCAACAATATTGTTAAGGCCACAAGGGTTATACTTCCGGTTAACAATGAAAAAAACATACCGCAACGCTTTGGTTTACGCCATAGGGCGGCCATTGGAATTACCGAAAAGACAGATGCCGTTGCACTGGTAGTTAGTGAGGAAACAGGACACATTTCCTATTTTAAGGATGGGGAGTTTGTGGTGTTTGAAGATACCAATGAGCTAAACAAACTCATTAAAAATGATTTGGTTTAATTGATAAGGAACACAGAGGAATTCTTTTCGATTAAACTACCTCTTCCTTCTGTAAAAACTGTACTTCGTAAAGATTTTTATAATAGCCATCTTTCTTTTTAAGCAGTTCCTTATGGGTACCTTGTTCTACAAGTTTACCCGATTCCATAACCAAAATCTTATCGGCTTTTTTAACGGTAGCCAAACGGTGTGCTATAATGATAGAGGTCCTGCCCTTGGTTATTTTATCGGTAGCATTTTGGATAAGCTGTTCAGAATACGAATCGACAGAAGAGGTAGCCTCATCCAGTATCAAAATACTAGGGTTGGTAACATAAGCCCTAAGAAAGGATATTAATTGTCGTTGTCCAGATGACAACATGGCACCACGTTCCTTAACATTATAGTGATAACCGCCTGGTAAGCTACTTATAAATTCATGCACCCCTATGGCTTTTGCTGCTTCAATAACCTCAGCTTCTGTAATTTCTGGATGATTTAGCGTAATGTTATTTAAAATGGTATCGGCAAATAAAAATACATCTTGTAATACCACAGCAATTTGGGTGCGCAATGATGCTAGAGTCACTTCCTTGATGTTAATATTATCGATGGTAATATAACCGGCATTAATTTCATAAAAGCGATTCAATAAATTAATAATGGTCGATTTTCCCGCTCCGGTTGCACCCACTATCGCTATGGTTTCACCTGCATTAACTTGAAATGAAACCCCTTTAAGTACTTCTTCATTTTCAACATAACTAAATCGCACATTATTAAAGCTAATATGGCCCCTAAAGTGCTCTGCAACATAAGTACCATTATCATCAATCTGTGAGGTAGTATCCAATACCTTAAATACTCGGTTGGCTGCTACCATACCCATTTGTAGCGTGTTGAACTTATCGGCAATTTGGCGCAAAGGCCTAAATAGCATAGGAATGTACATAATAAAAGCCACAAGAACACCCTGGGTTACATTACCTTCCAATACAACGTTTAAACCACCATACCAAGCTACTAATCCTATGGTTACCGATGATGCCAAATCTGCTATAGGAAAAAAAATAGAGTTATACCAGACCGTTTTTAACCAACCCTTTTTATGACGTTCGTTAATGGCTTTAAATTTTTTGTATTCAATGGCTTCCCTTGTAAATAATTGAAGGATTTTCATTCCGGTTAAACGTTCCTGTACAAATGAATTTAAGTTGGACACTTCGGTACGCACCTCTTCAAAAGCCTTCTTCATATATTTTTGAAAAAGACGTGTAGCGTAAATCAACACAGGGAGCATAATAAAAACTATTAAACTCAATCTAATATTAGAGTAAAGCATAAAACTAAACACTACTGCCATAGTGAGTAAATCACGAATAATCATGAACAACCCTTGTCCAAAAATATCCGCAATACGCTCCATATCCGTTACGGCACGTGTTATGAGTACCCCAACAGAGGAGTTATCATAATACTTCATTTTAAACTTAAGTAAATGGTCAAAGAGCTTTACCCTTACATCCATAACCAAATTTTGTCCCAACCAAGAGGCGTAATAGATAAACAATAACTGAAAAACGGTTTGTAGAAACAACACGCCCAACATCAGTATGACATAGAACATAAAATCCTTTTCAACTTTTGTTGCAATACTATTATCAATGGCATATTCAGTAATCTTTGGGGTGGCAGCACTAACTATAGCTAAAAGCACCACCAACACTACCAAACCTAAAAACACGACCTTATAAGGCCTAATGTATTGAAATAAGCGCTTAAAAAGCTTAACATCGAAAATATGTTCTTTTTTCTCCTTCATTTATAATTTTATATCATTCGGATAGGCCACTTTAATTAGATATAAGGCGTGGGCAGGTACAGAAAACCCAGCTTCACTCCTGTTTTTGGATTTAATTATATCATGTAAATCATCAACACTCAATTTTCCCAATCCTATATTAATCATGGTACCTACAATTGCTCTTACCATGTTTCTTAAAAACCTATCGGCCTTAATGGTCAACTGCAGCTCATCATCTATCAATTGCCAATCACACTGCATGATATTACAATGATACGTTTTTACATCGGTATTACTCTTCGAAAAGCATTGAAAATCATTATACTCGAATAACACTTTAGACGCTTGCTTCATTTTTTCAATTGCTAACGTTTGCTTAACAAAATAGGCTGTGTTATATGTAAACACATTTTTCTTTAATGCAATGCGATACAAATATGTTCTGCTTAGCGCATCAAAACGGGCATGTGCCTCTGGTTTTACCTTAAAAAGATTATGTACGGCAATATCGTTGGGTAAAAAGGCATTGAGTTTGTAAACTAGATTGTCATCATCAAATGAAACCTCCGTATCAAAATGAGCAAATAGCTGCTTAGCATGTACTCCTGTATCCGTCCTACCTGCACCAACAATAGCAATAGGTTCACCCAATAAGGTCAATAATGACTTTTCAATTACCTCCTGCACCGAAATGGCATTGGGCTGATTTTGCCAACCATGGTATGCACTGCCATTATAAGACAATTCAATAAAATACCTCAAACGCTTTTTATACTTTTGTTGAAATAGCAAAGATAGCTAGTTTTACTATTGTTGCACAACTACGAATCTTAATTATATATTAAAAGATACTGATATAAATTCAGGATATATGACCAAAATACTTTTGCTTTCAGATACACACGGCTATATAGATGATGATATTCTGAAATATGTGAATCAAGCCGATGAAGTTTGGCATGCAGGTGATATTGGAGACTTAAAAGTAACCGATACCATTAAGGCCTTAAAACCTATAAAAGGTGTTTATGGTAATATTGACGATACAAAAATTAGACTGGAATTTCCTGAACATCATCGGTTTGTGTGTGAGGGTATTGATGTTTGGATCACCCATATTGGAGGTTATCCTGGAGCGTACAATAGTCGTGTTCGTGATGTAATTAGAACCAATCCTCCAAAGCTATTTATTTGTGGACACTCGCACATTCTTAAAGTAATGCCCGATAAAAAACTAAATCTTTTACACATGAATCCCGGAGCTGTTGGAAAACACGGGTTTCATAAAATGCGTACCATGTTGCGCTTTACCATAGACGGAAGTAAAATTGATAATTTGGAAGTAATTGAATTTAAAAAACGATAACAAAAAAACCCAAAGCTCTCGCTTTGGGTTTCACGCACTAATACTACTAAGATGATAGGTTTATCGCAATCGATCTACAGATTTTACAAGATCTTCATCCTTTTTAATGGCCTTATTGGCTAAAACCAAAAATACGATAGAAATGATAGGAAGAAACATCCCAATACCTTTCTCTGAAACCTGAGCTTCTCCAGATACGTTTAGAGATAGATACACGAAAAATCCTAGTAAAAAAAAGTTTAATATGATGTTAAGACGACCCAATATAAATTGAGACTTCCTGTTTTTGTATCTAAAAATAGAAATCACCGACAATAACGCAGATCCTAAAAATAAACTTAAGACCATTATGTCATCCGCAGCATAAACCCACTGCTCACCTTTACCTCTAATTTGAAATAAAGGAAATATAAATATTAGTCCTACAGACACTATAGTGGTAACTAATAAATATATGGTTTGTATGCGTTGTAACATGCGATTTTTTAATATTGGATGCAAAAATACTAGTTTCTTTCATAATTTGGCAGTAAAAATTAAAATAAAGTTGTATAATTGCAGTGACAATCCACAACAATCACAATTGCAGGTTGTTAATTCTTCAGAATAAAAATTCATTTTTTTCAGAATAACCCAAAATTAAAAGTAAAAAATATTCAATTAAACATCAATGTTTGAAATTTCACAATTAAAGGAGAAGAAGCTCTCTGATTTACAAGAGATTGCAAAAAAATTAAACGTTCCTAAGTACCGTTCTCTCAAAAAATTAGATTTAGTATATCAAATCCTAGATGTACAAGCAGCTAATCCCGAAACAGCAAAAGGGATTACCAATACCTCTCAAGAACCTAAAGAAAAAACCGCTGCTAGGAAGCCCAGGAAACGCATTCAAAAAGAAGTTGCTCCTAAACCTCAACAAAAGCAAATAGAAGCTAAAGAGACCAAAACAGATGGACAAACTGAAGACAAGAAAGGTAACGACGATAATGCTAAGGCATCCAAAGACAAACAGAATCAGCATCAAAAAAAAGAACAAGGTCAACAGAATAAAAATCAAAATAAAGAACAAGTTCAACAGCATAAAAATCAAAATAAAGGTCATAAGGGCAATCAAAACAGTAACCAAAATAATGGCAACAAGGACAACAGAAATCGTTACCGTGAGCCAGATTACGAATTTGATGCCATCATTGAAAGTGAAGGTGTTTTAGATATCATGCAAGATGGCTATGGCTTCTTGCGCTCGTCTGATTACAATTACTTATCCTCACCAGATGATATCTATGTATCGCAATCACAAATTAGATTGTTTGGTTTGAAAAAAGGAGATACTGTTCTTGGACAAGTACGACCGCCAAAAGAAGGTGAAAAATATTTCCCGTTAATCAAGGTAACAAAAATTAACGGTCAAAAACCAGAAGTGGTACGCGACCGTGTGGCTTTTGAACATTTAACACCCCTTTTCCCGAAAGAGAAATTTAATATTGCTGAAAAGCAAAGTACTATTTCTACTAGAATTATGGATTTGTTCTCCCCTATTGGAAAAGGGCAACGTGGCATGATTGTTTCCCAGCCAAAAACGGGTAAAACCATGCTGCTTAAGGATGTGGCGAATGCCATTGCCGCTAACCATCCTGAAGTTTATTTAATGATTTTATTGATTGACGAGCGGCCAGAGGAAGTGACAGATATGCAACGCAACGTAAGAGGCGAAGTGATATCGTCTACCTTCGATAAAGAAGCCCATGAGCACGTTAAAATTGCCGATATTGTTCTAGAAAAGGCAAAGCGCTTGGTTGAATGCGGACACGATGTGGTTATCTTACTGGATTCCATTACGCGTTTAGCTAGAGCCTACAATACGGTTCAACCAGCATCGGGAAAGATATTAAGTGGTGGTGTTGATGCCAATGCATTGCATAAACCAAAACGTTTCTTTGGTGCGGCTAGAAATATTGAAAATGGCGGATCACTTTCTATTATAGCCACAGCTCTTACCGAAACTGGGTCGAAAATGGACGAAGTTATTTTTGAAGAATTTAAGGGAACTGGTAATATGGAATTGCAGTTGGATAGAAAAATATCTAACCGTAGAATTTTCCCTGCTATCGATTTGACCTCTTCCAGTACACGTCGCGACGACTTGTTGTTAGACGATACCACTATTCAGCGTATGTGGGTGATGCGTAAGTACCTTGCCGACATGAACCCTGTTGAAGCTATGGAGTTTATTAACGAACGTTTTAAACAAACGAGAAATAATGAAGAGTTTTTAATTTCAATGAATGGTTAAAAATTATTCATTAGTAACATACAAAAAAGCCTTGAATGATTTTTCAAGGCTTTTTTATTACAATTAGTTCTTCCAGGTTTCAAAAACCGGAAATAATATGATCAACAATTCCACAAAAAAAGCCTTTCATTTCTGAAAGGCTTTAAATTTCTTTTGGCTTCTATTAAAGTGCAGCAACGTGCTTTGCTAAACCAGATTTAAGGTTTGCTGCTTTATTAGCATGAATAACGTTTTTCTTAGCCAATTTGTCCAACATAGACGCTACAGAAGGGAATAAAGCTTCTGCTTCTTTTTTGTCTGTCAACTCACGCAATTTCTTAATCGCATTACGAGTCGTTTTGTGCTGATACCTATTGGTTAACCGCTTAGCTTCGTTACTTCTAATTCTTTTTAAAGCTGACTTATGATTTGCCATTTTATTTTTTTACTTGTTAAAATATTGTAGCCCGTAGGGGAATCGAACCCCTCTTACCAGGATGAAAACCTGGCGTCCTAGCCGATAGACGAACGGGCCATTGTTTTTTGAGAGCGCAAATATAAATTTAAAATTTAAACCTGCAAAACTTTTCAATTAACTTAGCAATGTTTCCATTGCGGATGCAAAAATACAACTATTTTTAAATGCTGCAAGCACAAAATATTTTTTTTTGAAAAAAAATATTATCAATATGCTTTTGCAAATAAAACCCTGCCTTTAGAAGGTTTTCCACTGTACACACAAACCCCTTCTTCAGCACTCATTTCTAACGGAATACACCGTATGGTGGCTTTTGTTAGCTCTTTAATCTTGTCTTCAGTTTCATTGGTACCATCCCAATGCGCAGAGACAAAACCTGTTTTTGTTTCTAAAACAGTTATAAAATCCTCAAACGTATCAACCTTAGTAATATGTTCATCCCTGTATAATAATGCCTTATTGAATAGAGATTCCTGTATCTCTGTCAACAAGACTTCAACTTTTTCTTTTAAATCTCCTAAAGCAATAATCTCTTTAGTTAATGTATCTCGTCTAGCTAATTCCACTGTGCCATTTTCTAAATCTTTAGGGCCTATGGCTATTCGTAATGGCACGCCTTGCAATTCATGTTGGGCAAATTTAGCACCTGGTCGTAATGTATCTCTATCATCATACTTCACAGAAACGCCACTACCTCGCAAATCTTTTATAATACTATTTACTACCTCCGTAATGGCATTAAGTTGCTCTTCGCCTTTATAAATGGGAACAATCACCACTTGGTTAGGGGCTAAACTTGGTGGCAACACAAGACCATTATCATCACTGTGTGTCATAATCAAGGCTCCCATTAAGCGTGTAGAGACACCCCAAGAGGTTGCCCAAACGTAATCCTGCTTGCCTTCTTTCGTTGCAAACTTAACATCGAATGCCTTGGCAAAGTTTTGCCCTAAAAAATGAGATGTTCCAGCTTGTAATGCTTTACCATCCTGCATTAAAGCTTCAATACAAAAGGTTTCTTCGGCTCCCGCAAAACGTTCATTTTCTGTTTTCACACCCTGAATCACTGGAATGGACATAAAGTTCTCAACAAATGTAGCATAAACACTATTCATCAATTTAGCCTCTTTCATAGCTTCATCTTTAGTAGCATGTGCTGTATGGCCTTCCTGCCATAAAAATTCGGCAGTACGCAAAAACAAACGTGTCCGCATCTCCCACCGCACCACATTGGCCCATTGATTTACCAAAATTGGTAAATCCCTATAAGACTGGATCCAATTTCTATACGTATTCCATATAATAGCTTCACTGGTTGGCCTTACCACAAGCTCCTCTTCTAACTTTGCTTCAGGATCTACACGCAGTTTTCCTGGATTTTCTGGATCGTTCTGTAGTCGATAATGCGTAACAACCGCACATTCTTTTGCGAAACCTTCGGCATTTTTTTCTTCAGCTTCAAACAAACTTTTAGGCACAAATAACGGAAAATACGCATTCTGGTGTCCCGTTTCTTTAAACATTCTATCGAGTTCTGCTTGCATTTTTTCCCATATGGCATAGCCGTAAGGCTTAATGACCATACATCCTCTAACTGCCGAATTCTCCGCTAAGTCTGCCTTAACAACCAATTCGTTATACCATTTTGAGTAATCCTCAGCTCTACTTGTAAGTTTTTTGCTCATACTAGTGTTTTGGCACAAATATTGTGACTATATTAAATGAAAATAGTTTGGCAAAACTAACTATTTTTGTTATGTTCAACAATAAAATTCTGTAGATATGCAATTTAACAACTACCTAAAAAGAAAAATGCCAATTTTAGCCGTTTTAGGTCTAGCAATTGGATTAACGTCGTGTGGTTCATATCAATATGTAGGTGTTGATAATGATGGAATTTATGGTACAACAGAGCCGCACGTAACCTATGAACAAGCTGTTGTTGAAATACCTAATCAATCAAATAGCAATTACTACAAAAACTATTTCAGAAATAAATCTCTAGAAGCCCAACAAATATCTGCAGAGGACGCCATATTCACTGATATAGACTCTTACTCAAGTGACAATTATGTTGTAAATGACACCTTAACTAACGACTACCAAGGTTATGCCGGATGGGGAGAAGACAGTAACAGTATTACTATTAATTATATAGATAATGGTTGGAATAACTGGGGATGGAATTCAGGCTTAGGTTGGGGATGGAATAGTTGGAGATGGAACCGCTGGAACAACTGGGGATGGAATGTAGGCTTTGGTTGGGGATGGAATAATTGGGGCTGGAACAGTTGGGGATATTACGATCCGTTTTGGTGCCCACCTTACTATGGGTATTACAACAGCTGGGCCTATTATAGACCATATAGATATGGCGGGTATTACAGCTATCCTTACAGATCACGCTATTATGGATACAACAGTTATTATAGCCCAAGGGTTTCTTATAGTGCGAGTAGACGAGGAAGCTATGCCACTAATAGAAGAACCTCTAGTGCCTCTAGTGTAACAAATTCTAAATATACAAGACGAAGCAGCGTCGCATCATTAACTAATCGCAGAATAGCATCTAGTGCAAATTCTAATGCTTCATCTCGCAGATCTTATGGCACTTCCAATAGAACTTATAATCCTAGTGGACAAAGACCGTCATCAAGTACGGTAAGACGAAGCACGTCAGTATCGCCATCGGCAAATTCAACGCAACGTTCATCATCTTCAACAGTAAGAAGGAACTCTAGCAGTGTGTATCGTTCATCACCTTCATATAATAATTCAAGAAACAGTAATTCGTCTTACAATAGAAGAAGCTCAGGGTCATCCTCAAATAACCGTAGCTATAGCAGTGGCAGTAGTAGCTCTAGATCTTCTGGTTCGTACTCACGATCTAGCAGCAGTGGCAGCAGTAGAAGTTCTGGAAGCAGTAGTAGTGGAAGAAGGCGTTAAATTAAAATTAAATTTTTTAATTCATTAGAATATCAGTAACATTGGTACGTGGATGCCTACATCCTTGTTTAAAAACAACTTAATACTATGAAAAAGTTAAATTTACTACTTATAACCGTTCTTTTCTTAACCACAATGCATGCTCAAGATTTGAGTGATGCCTTACGTTATTCACAGGACAACATACAGGGAACTGCACGCTTTAGAGCTTTAAGTGGTGCTTTTGGCGCCCTTGGAGGCGATATGAGTGCCGTAAGCATTAACCCTGCCGGTTCGGCTGTTTTTAGTCAAAGTCATGCATCCCTTAGTTTGTCTAACGCCACTGTTACCAATGACACCCGGTATTTTAATGGATTAGGATCTACTAGTGAATCTAACTTTGACATTCACCAAGGGGGCGCTTCCTTTGTATTTGCGAGTAGAGACAATTCTCCCTGGCGTAAATTCTCTATTGGTATCGCCTACGATAGAACCAACAATCTTGATAATAGCTGGTATGCTAGAGGCACCAATACCAATAATCAATCTATTGACCTTTATTTTCTTAACTATGCAGATGGTGTAAGGCTTGGGGACATTTCTTTATTAAATGGAGAATTTATAGAAGACGCTTATAACGATATTGGAAATGTATTTGGCTTTGCACACCAACAAGCTTTTTTGGGTTATCAATCTTATATTTTGGAACCTGATGCTGATGACGATAATAATACAACATATTATTCAAACCTAGTAGATGGTGATTTCGCACACGACTACATCTACACATCTACTGGATATAATGGTAAAGTCGCTTTTAACTTTGCCGCACAATATGAGGACAATTTGTATTTAGGATTAAATTTGAATTCCCACTTTATAGATTACCAAAAGTCAACCTCTTTAGAAGAAACCAATAACAATTCTTCTTTAGACTTTATTAGATTCGATAACACACTTTTAACTAGAGGTAGCGGATTCTCATTCCAGATAGGTGGTATTTTAAAATTAAGTCAGGAGTTTAGGGTTGGCCTAACCTACGACTCCCCTATTTGGTATACTATTGAAGAAGAAACCACCCAACTCATTGACTCAAATTTAGCTGATCCTGATATTGTATATGTTTCAGATATTGTTAACGTTTACCCTGAATACAAACTACAAACACCTGCTAAGGTAACAGGTAGCCTAGCTTACATTTTTGGACAACAAGGCTTGATTAGTTTTGATTATTCCAGAAAAGATTACAGCAACACCAAATTTAAACCAGAATCGGATTACTCCGATTTAAACGCCGATGTTAATGATACGTTCACTAATGCTGCTACGTACAGGTTAGGCGGTGAATACAAACACAAACAATTCAGCTTTAGAGGCGGATATCGATTTGAGGAAAGTCCGTATGCCAATGGTAAAACGGTTGGTGATTTAACTGGTTATTCTTTAGGATTAGGCTACAGCTTTGGAAACACTAAACTAGACTTTACCTGGGATCAAGCCAATAGAGCGTTTGAAACACCGTTGTACAATGTTGGTTTAACTGATGCTGTTTCAATAGACAGAACAAATTCTAACCTTACACTTTCTTTAAGTTTTAATATATAAAAGCCCCATTATACCTGAAAGCGTTTGAACAATATCTAATTCAAACGCTTTTTTCTTTGTAATTTATCAAAACATTTTAAGACTAACTGTCAATAATCAATTGTTTACTAAAGAGTAAGCATAAAAAAAGTGAAATGTTTATCTTTGCAGATTAAAATCTAGATTTCTAAAAAATGAAACGAGCATTAACAAATTTTAAAAATTTCTTTTTTGCAGGGAATATTTAAAATTTTTTATGTGAGAGCGGAGTGGTTGCACACGTTCTCAATTTTATAATTAACATATTGTTAGCGAATTACTAAAATTAAAACGTGTGAAAATTAATAATTTGGATGAGTTTGACGCTTTAGGCAACGACCACATAGGCACATCGGAAGATACACCCATGCGCAACGATGCTTTTAAATTATCGAAAGATGAAAAAATCGATATTATAAAAGATGATGTACGCCACATTATGGAAACCTTAGGCCTAGACCTTAGTGACGATAGCCTAAAAGGAACACCTTTGCGTGTTGCCAAAATGTTCGTTAAAGAAATTTTTGGAGGTTTAGATCCTGAAAAAAAGCCAAGTGCCTCAACTTTCGAAAATAAATACAAATATGGCGAAATGCTGGTTGAAAAAAATATCACGGTTTATTCAACCTGTGAACACCATTTATTGCCCATAGTTGGCAAAGCACATATTGCTTACATTTCCAATGGTACTGTTGTAGGACTTTCTAAAATGAACCGTATTGTGGATTATTTTGCTAAACGTCCGCAAGTACAAGAACGTCTAACCATACAAATTGTTAGGGAACTACAGAACGTTTTACAAACCAAGGATGTTGCCTGTGTTATTGACGCCAAACACTTATGCGTGAATTCTAGGGGCATTAGGGATATTGAGAGTAGTACCGTGACTTCAGAATTTGGTGGACGCTTTAAAGATAAAGCCACAAGACAGGAATTTTTAGATTACATTAAATTGGATACCAAGTTTTAATGCGTTGAATCGTTTGGCGTGTTGTTATATAGACGACAAACGAACAATTTAACGACGTAAAAACAAACAACTAAACATAAATGCAACCATACCATTCCCAAAGTATCAAAATATACAACTCACTTACTGGAGAAAAAGAAACGTTTAAAGCTATTAACGAAGGCCATATAGGCATGTATGTTTGTGGTCCCACGGTTTATAGCAATGTACACCTAGGAAACGTAAGAACGTTTATGTCGTTTGATGTTATTTTTAGATATCTTAAGCATTTGGGATACAAAGTACGCTATGTACGCAATATAACCGATGCTGGTCATTTGGAAAACGATGCTGATGTTGGGGAGGATCGTATAGCAAAAAAAGCGCGTTTGGAAGAAATTGAGCCTATGGAAGTGGTGCAACGCTATACGGTTGATTTTCACAACATTCTTAATGCCTTCAATTTTTTACCACCCAGTATAGAGCCTACGGCAACCGGTCATATTATTGAACAAATTGAATTGATAAAAACCATTATAGACAATGGCTTTGCCTATGTGGTTAATGGTTCGGTATATTTTGATGTACACAAATTCAACGAAACCAATGATTATGGTAAACTGAGTAAGCGTAAACTTGAAGATTTAATCCACAACACCCGTGAGTTGGATGGGCAAAGTGACAAAAAGAACCCGCAAGATTTCGCTCTATGGAAACGGGCCGAACCACAACATATTATGCGATGGCCTTCGCCTTGGAGTGATGGTTTTCCGGGTTGGCATTTGGAATGTACCGCCATGAGCACCAAGTATCTTGGAGAACATTTCGATATTCATGGTGGCGGTATGGATTTAAAGTTTCCACACCACGAATGTGAAATAGCACAAAATGAAGCTGCCAAAGGACAAACCCCTGTAAATTACTGGATGCATGCCAATATGCTGATTATGAACGGTAAAAAAATGGCAAAATCAACTGGCAATTATATTCTTCCTGGTGAAATATTTACCGGCAATAACTCCAATATTTCAAAGGCCTTTTCGCCTAGCGTAGCACGTTTCTTTATGCTGCAAGCTCATTATAGGAGCATCTTAGACTTTACCAATGATGGATTATTGGCTGCCGAAAAAGGGTTTAATCGCCTTATGGATGCCCTAAGCATTTTAGATGGTCTAAAAGCTTCAAACACATCATCTTTGGATATTAATAACTGGAAACAAAAATGTTATGATGCGATGAATGACGATTTTAATTCGCCCATTTTAATCGCACAATTGTTTGAAGCAGTAAAATACATTAACCAAATAAAAGAAGGTAGTGAAAGCATTTCCATTGAAGATTTAGTGCTTTTAAAACAAACCATTCATACTTTTATTTTTGATGTTCTAGGTTTAGAAAACGTTACCGAAACAGCTTCGGGGAGTGACAAATTATCGGGAACCGTAGAAGTTCTTATTAAATTAAGGCAAGAAGCTAGAGCCAACAAAGACTTTGCTTTATCTGATAAAATTAGGGACGAACTATCTGAAATTGGCATTCAACTTAAAGATGGTAAGGACGGGACAACTTTTTCTATAAATTAGTTATTTTGTTAAGTCATATAACTGTTTAGTTGTAAAACGATTGAACAACTACACGATTTACGACAGAGATATTATTATGAAAAAACTACTCATAGCACCATTTTTGTTGTTAATCAAGATGTATCAAACCTTGATATCGCCACTTACACCTTCAGCTTGCAGATACACCCCCACATGCTCACAATATTCTAAGGAAGCCCTACAAAAACACGGCTTGATTAAAGGCGGTTGCCTAGCCATAAAACGTATTTTTAGTTGCCACCCTTGGGGTGGTTCAGGGTATGATCCTGTTCCTTAAAGCCTTTGCTGATTGTCATTCCTGTGTCACACTGAGCGCAGTCGAAGTGAAGGCAGAAACCCATATTAGTATCCCGCTCTTTAGCGGGATCCATGCTTGCCAGCAGGCAAGAGTTCAACCTATAAATTTAAAATCGCTTAAAAGCTTTTTAAATTTGGGGCACACTAAAAAAGCATTATTCTGAATGTTTCTTTTTAGAGGCAGATCGGGGTGCTTACTTTATGTTTCATTCAAAAAATGCTTTTAGCATAGAATGCTACTCAAATATACAAAAATATCGTTCAAAAGCAAATTTTATCGATTAAATGTTTTAAAAAATTATTAATTCTCTGGTATTTGTCTTAAAATCTCCAAAACAAATGTCCAAAATTTTTGCACAGAAGATATTTGTACTCGTTCATCGGGTGAGTGCGCCCCTTTGATATTGGGCCCAAAACTTATCATATCCATATCGGGATAATTTTGCCCCAAAATACCACATTCCAAACCAGCATGACAAGCCGCCACATGAGGTCTGTCATTATTTAAATCCTCATAAAGTTTTGTCATCACCTTTAAAATTGTAGACTCCATATTAGGCTGCCACCCTGGATAGTTTCCCGAAAACTCTACTTCACAACCAGCTAGTTCAAAAGTTGCCTGAAGCGCATTGGCCAAATCCATTTTAGAACTATCGACCGAAGACCGTGTTAAACAGGCAATATGTATGCTCCCGTCCTTAACCAAAACCCTGGCTATGTTGTTGGATGTTTCCACTAAGTCTGGAATATCTGCACTCATCCTATATACACCATTGGGAGCAGCATATATAGCTCGTGTTAATCCCACTTGAACAACTAAATCCATTAAATTTTTTGGTGTATTACACTTTGCAACTTCAATTATTAAATTTGGCTCTGTAGTTTTTAATTCCAGTTTAATAGTATTGGCAAGCAAAGCCATTTCCATTAAAAAAGCATCTTCATGAATGGCATCAATAGCAACAACAGCATTACTTTCCCTTGGAATAGCATTACGCAAACCTCCGCCATCAATCTCAGAAATTCTCAGTCCGAAATTCCTAAAACCTTCGAATAGTATCCGATTCATTATTTTATTGGCATTACCCAGCCCTTCATGGATTTGCATTCCCGAATGTCCGCCTTGCAATCCCTTAACAATTATTTGAAATCCTGTTTTAAATTCCGGTGTTACTTCTTGCTTATAATCTATTCTTGCTGTTATATCAATCCCACCTGCACAACCTACACCAATTTCATCATCCTCCTCAGTATCCAAATTGAGCAAAATGCCTCCTGAGAGCAACCCTTCTTTTAATCCCATAGCTCCGGTCATGCCTGTTTCTTCATCAATAGTAAATAAAGCTTCAATAGCTGGGTGAGAAATATCTTTACTTTCTAAAATGGCCATTATGGTTGCTACACCCAAACCATTATCGGCCCCTAAAGTGGTCCCTTTAGCCTTTACCCAATCGCCATCTACAAACATCTCAATACCTTGTGTATCAAAATCAAATACAGTATCGTTATTTTTTTGATGGACCATATCTAAATGCGACTGCATCACCACCGTAGTTCTGCTTTCCATACCTTTAGAGGCAGGTTTTTTGACAATCACATTACCTACCTCATCAATTATGGTTTCTAACTCTAGATTTTCACCAAATGCCTTCATAAAGGCAATAACACGCTCTTCTTTTTTAGAGGCTCGTGGTACTGCATTTAAATCGGCAAAATTTTTCCAAACAACGCTAGGTTCAAGTAATCTGATTTCTGAATTCATAATATTTATATTAATAGCTTACAAAGGTACATATTCCTATCAGGATTTATAAATAGTTTTCTATTTTTGATTTATGCTGAAGAACAAAAAACTATTGATAGCACTTAGTATAATACCACAGTTTATACTAATAAAAATACTAGCCCATTACCCTGTATTTGTTGAACAATATTACAGTAATGGTCTGTACCCATTTATTTCAAAATGGTTTCGACACACCTTAGGTTGGATACCTTTTTCGTTTGGAGATATCGTATACACGCTTACCACATTTTACGCCTTACGGTGGTTTTACAAAAACCGAAAGCGCTTGAGAAAGGATACTAAACGCTGGTTTGTTGATATACTTGTAGCCGTATCGGTTTTTTATTTTGCTTTCCACATATTATGGGGCATCAATTATTACCGTTTACCACTTCATGATAATTTAAATTTAAATGCCGATTACACTACCGAACAACTCATAAAGGTTACTGAAAAACTGATAAAAAAAACAAATAGTTTACACTTAGAAGTTGTAAAAAACGACACAATTAAAGTCGATCTACCGTACAGTAAAAGTGAAATCCTATTTCTGGTTCCACAAGGTTATAAAAACTTAAAAGTCAAGTTTCCACATTTGGAGTACCACCCAAAAAGTATTAAAAAATCATTGTACAGCTATCCTTTAACCTACATGGGGTTTAGTGGGTATTTAAATCCGTTTACCAATGAAGCCCAAATAGATGGTATTATCCCTAAATTTAAATTCCCTACTACAGCTTCGCATGAAATTGCACATCAATTGGGCTATGCCGCAGAGAATGAAGCTAATTTCATAGGTTTTCTCTCGGCTTCTAATCACGATAACACCTATATTAAATACTGTGGCTATGCCTTTGGTCTACGCTTTTGCCTTAATGAAATTTACTTACGGGACGAATGCCTTTTTGAAGATATGGTAGCCGATGTAAACAAAGGTATTTTAAAAAACTATAAGGAGACCAGAGAGTTTTGGGAGGCTCATGAAAATCCGTTAGAGCCCTTTTTTAAATTGTTTTATGGTAATTTTTTAAAGGTAAATAACCAAACCAAAGGCATGGATAGTTACAGTTATGTTGTGGCCTTACTGGTTAATTATTTTAAAGAGAATGAGGTTTAATTAAAGTATTTTTACAATTCTTATGGCCAAAGAAATTACAAGTACACAAAATGAGTTTATAAAGCAACTCGTTCAATTAAAGGACAAATCGCGAGAGCGCAAAAAAATGGGATTGTTTTTAATTGAAGGGCAACGAGAGATTCTATTGGCTTTAAAAGGTGGTTATGCGTTGGAAACCATTTTATTCTATCCCGATTTATATTCCGAAGCACAACTCAATGATTTAACAACGCAGCACATTAACACCATTGAAATCTCAAAACAGGTGTATCAAAAACTAGCCTATCGCAGTACTACTGAAGGTATTTTGGCTGTTGCAAAAACCAAACCACACGATTTGGATCATTTGGAACTTGAAACCAAAAACCCATTAATCTTAATTGCTGAAGCCCCAGAAAAACCTGGAAATATTGGTGCCTTGTTACGTACAGCCGATGCCGCCCATGTGGATGCAGTAATTATTGCTAACCCTAAAACCGATATGTACAACCCTAATATTATCAGATCTAGTGTGGGATGTATTTTCACCAATACCATTGCAACAGGAAATACACCTGAGATCATCTCCTTTTTAAAAGAAAACAATATTAATATTTATTGCGCTGCATTACAGGCCTCGGTTAACTATCATACAGAAGACTTTACCCAACCTACTGCTATTGTTGTAGGGACCGAAGCCACGGGCTTAAGTAATGATTGGCTTGAACATTCAACTCAAAATATCATTATTCCTATGCAAGGTGAAATAGATTCCATGAATGTGTCGGTTGTGGCAGGAATTCTTATTTTTGAAGCCAAAAGACAGCGGGACTTTAAATAACCTTCATTAATAATTATTAATTAATTCTATGACAGCAAACACCCTTTTTTATATTATCATTGCTATATTGATTATCAATTTTATAGTCGATAAAATTATTGATGCTTTAAACGCCAAACATTTTAATGATATTTTACCTAAAGAGTTACAGGATGTTTATGAGGATACAGAGTACAAAAAATCTCAACGTTATAAAGCCACAACTTACAGATTTGGCATACTAACCTCAACTTTTTCTTTGGTATTGACTATAGGGTTTTTATGGCTTGATGGTTTTGAATTTGTCGATAATATTGCAAGGAGTTACAGTGATAAACCTATCATAATAGCTTTACTCTTCTTCGGAATTATCATGATAGGCAGTGATATCTTAACAACGCCTTTCTCATATTACAGCACCTTTGTTATTGAAGAAAAATTCGGATTCAATAAAACCACTATTAAAACATTTATTTTGGACAAACTAAAGGGCTGGCTTATGATGGGTATTATAGGCGGTGGACTTTTGGCATTGATTATTTGGTTCTATCAATTTACGGGACAACTTTTTTGGCTGTATGCTTGGGGCTTGGTGACCTTATTTACGGTATTTATGAATATGTTCTACTCCAAACTCATTGTCCCTTTATTTAATAAGCAAACACCTCTGGAAACAGGTAGTCTACGTGATAAAATTTCAGAATATGCCCAGACTGTTGGCTTTAAGTTGGACAAAATTTTTGTGATAGACGGCTCAAAACGCAGTACCAAAGCCAATGCCTATTTTTCAGGATTTGGTAATGAAAAACGGGTGACCTTATATGACACTCTTATTAACGACTTGGAAGACGAAGAAATTGTTGCTGTTCTTGCACACGAAGTGGGGCACTACAAAAAGAAGCATATTATTTTCAATCTCATGGCCTCTATTCTGTTAACCGGATTCATGTTGTTTGTTTTATCTTTTTTTATTTCCAACCCCTTGCTATCAAATGCTTTAGGCGTAGAAATCCCGAGTTTCCATATTGGACTGATTGCTTTTGTTTTACTGTATTCGCCCATTTCTGAATTTACTGGATTGGTCATGAACCTTGTGTCTAGGGCTTTTGAATACCAGGCAGATGACTATGCCAAAAACACCTATAAAGCCGAGCCTTTAATTACCTCACTTAAAAAACTCTCCAAAAACAGTTTAAGTAATTTAACACCTCATCCCGCTTATGTGTTTATGCATTATTCACATCCTACCCTTTTACAACGGATCAGGAATTTGAGAATGTAGATAAATTTCTTTAAATGCTTGGTGGCTTAGCGAATCTCTGCTACTAAAAATAAACAACCTATTAAAGGCATATAAAAAGATTACTGCTTGCTCATGAATTACAATCCAAATAATAATGTATCTTTGCCGGCTGAAACTCAGAAGTATAAACCATTGCTTTAAATTTGAGTTTTATAAAAAATTCCTCAGTGTGAGGATGTGTTACGGGAAGTTTTGGTTTAAGTATGTCGATTCGCTTCTTTATGTAACACTACATAATAAATCGCATACATAACACAAGAATGAACACATTCCAAAACTTAGGTCTTAATAAAGACCTACTACAGGCTATTACAGATTTAGGATTTACAACCCCTAGTGAAGTACAGGAAAAAGCCATCCCCGTTTTATTAAATTCTGAAACCGACTTGGTAGCCTTAGCCCAAACGGGGACTGGAAAAACAGCCGCTTTCGGTTTTCCTATGCTCCAAAAAATAAATATTGAAAGCCGAACCACACAAGGGTTAATCCTATCTCCTACACGTGAACTTTGCTTACAGATAACCAACGAAATGAAACTTTATGGTAAATACTGTAAGGGTTTAAATGTGGTTGCTATTTATGGTGGTGCCAGTATTACCGAGCAGGCCCGTGAAGTAAAACGGGGTGCACAGATTATTGTGGCAACACCAGGTAGAATGAAGGACATGATTAGTCGCAATTTGGTAGATATTTCTAAAATAGAATACAGCGTTTTAGATGAAGCTGATGAAATGCTAAACATGGGTTTTAAGGAGGATATTACAGATATTTTATCACACACTCCTAAAGATAAAAACACTTGGTTATTTTCGGCCACTATGCCTAACGAAGTTGCGGCTATTGCCAAAAACTTTATGCACCAGCCACAGGAAATTACGGTTGGCAAAAAAAATGAAGGTTCTAGTCAAGTTTCACATGAGTATTATTTGGTAAATTCCAGAGATCGTTATCTAGCCTTAAAACGATTGGCCGATGCCAATCCGGATATCTTTTCAGTGGTCTTCTGTAGAACTAAAAGAGACACCCAAAAAGTAGCCGAAAAATTAATAGAAGATGGTTACAATGCTGGAGCCTTGCACGGTGATTTAAGTCAGAACCAACGTGATTTGGTAATGAAGGCCTTTAGGAATAATCAAATACAAATGTTGGTCGCAACCGATGTCGCCGCTCGCGGTATTGATGTAGACGATATTACACACGTAATCAATTACCAACTGCCCGATGAAATTGAAACCTACACCCACCGATCGGGCCGAACAGGACGTGCCGGAAAAACCGGGGTGTCCATGGTTATTATTTCCAAAAGCGAAATACGTAAAATAAAAAGTATTGAACGCATCATAAAAAAGCAGTTTAATAAAAAGGATATTCCCAATGGTATGGAAATATGTGAAGTGCAGCTCATGTCTTTGGCCAATAAAGTGCATAACACTAAAGTAAACCATGATATAGACAATTACTTAGGAAAAATAAACGACCTATTTGAAGACACTACAAAAGACGAACTGATTAAAAAATTCTTTTCAGTTGAGTTTTCACGTTTTTATAACTATTACCAAAAAGCACCCGACTTAAATGCATCTGAAAGCTCAAAAAGTAATGACGATGATCGCCCTGTTGGAAATTCAACCCGTTACTTTATTAATGTTGGTAAAAAAGATGGGTACGATTGGATGAGTTTAAAAGACTTTTTAAGGGATCTCTTAGAATTAGGCAAAGACGACTTATTTAAAGTGGAAGTAAAAGATAGTTTTTCATTTTTTAATACCGAAAATGAACTACAAGAGAAAGTACTTTCGTTTTTTACCGACTTTAAATACAACGGACGCTTTGTCAATGTAGAAGTTTCAGAAAACCGAGGTGGTGGCGGTGGAAGAAAGCGAGACAGAAAGCGAAGCGGTGGCAAACGTGACGGAAAAAAAGGTGGTGGATTTAAAAACAGATCTGAAAGACGCTCAGGCGAAGGCAAATCGAAGTCAAGACGCTCTAAATCTAACGATTTTGCAGCTTCCAGACCCAGACGTTCTCGCAGATAGAGGAACTTTCTTGCCATAGTTAAGGAAAACCACCTCTGTAAGTTTCAAGACAATCCTTGGAAATATTTAAATCTCAATTATGATGTAAATTTGTTAATTTTAAGTCAAAATAAAAATTGTTGGTACCCTACTAATTTTTTCTTTAGTACTTTTATAACGCAATAAGTAAAACCATGAAATGAGCCATAACCAAACTTGACACCCCTCGAGATGATTATTGGCAAATTACATCCCTGCGCTGAGCTTATCTAAGCGTGAGGATAAAAAACAATAAAATTTAAACAGATGAAACATTACCTACTTCTTATTATTTTTCTATTCACTTCTGCTATACTTATAGCACAAGAAGAAGGAAAAGCTGTAGGAGTGGTAATTAATGTAACAGGTGGCACCCCATTAGAAAATGTAAATATTGTTAATCTAAATAAGGTTATTGGAACCACAACCAATGAAAAAGGGGAATTTGCAATTAAGGCCAAAGTTAATGATACACTACACTTTTCGTATTTAGGTTTTAAATCTATTAAAGTTAGGGTTACTAGTGATTGGTTGAAATTTGGTAACGCCAATATAGAATTGACAGAATTAGCATTAGCTTTGGAAGAGGTTGTTGTAAATCAACTAAGGCTTACAGGGTATCTGGAAGTAGATATTAAGCAAGTACCCATTATTAACGACAATTACCGCTACAGTATTTCAGGGTTGCCCAGCACAGGTTATGAAGCTAGAAAACCTAGTGGTGTAAATAAAATACTAGGCTCTATATTTAACCCCGCCGATTTCCTACACCGTATGTTTGGAAAGAAACCCAACGAACTGCGTAAGCTAAAAAAAATGAAGGAAGATGACGAAATCCGTAATTTATTGGCTACTCGTTTCGACAGGGAAATGCTAACAGTTTTACTTCAGGTGGAACGTGTAGATTTAGATGAAATAGTGAGCCAATGCAACTACTCTAAAGGATTTATCAAGACTGCTAACGACCTTCAAATTCTTGATGCCATTAGCGAATGTTACGAAGAATATAAGCTGTTAAGCAGAGGTAGAAGCAAACGCCTGTAAGAGTTTCTTATTTATTAAAAAATGCTTAAGATCAGTAAAAACTGAGGGAAAAACCATTTTTAACCAAATACATATTATTCCTTAACAACAATAACAGTAGCTTTAACACCTGTAGCTAAGTTCCATTGATTATGGGAAACCACAATTCCTTTATCGTCTATGACCTTAAACTCTGCTGTATTCGGCCCAGATTCACCTTGGTTTAATGCCAAAAAATCAATTTTATTAAACCCTTTCAATAAGTTAAGCTTAAAACCCTTAAACCCTCCCGTGAGATAAACCCTAGCATGAACAATATCGTCGTTAACCAATACCTGGATAATATCACCATCGGTATAACCATGGTCACGGTAAACCACGTTTACAAACTCGGCATCACTTTTAAAATCCCCAAAATACTGGTCCGTCGTGCTCCCATTACGGCGTTCAATTTCTTCCTTGCTAAGTTTTAAATCCGCTATATTGTTACTTATTCGCTTTTGGTACAATTCCCCAGGGTTGCCAAATTCTTCTTGCGGAAACATAGAAAACTCCTTTTCGGGAAAATCTAACAGCGGTGCTGTTTTGGGTATATTTAGAGCATTTGAAGGATTTATTATAGATTTAGATGGACTTAATGTTACTGTTTCTGACGAATCGGTTTTGCTTTCTTCAGTACCAACAATTTTAAGCTTCTTCTCAGTATCAATTTGAGCAGCTAATGATAGTGTGAAACACATTAATATAAAAGTAAGGCCAAATTGCTTCATTTTTTTAATACTGTCTTTTCATTTCTCGCTTTGCAAAAATAAAATCCAAGTCAAAGATATTTCATTATCAACAAAATTCTTAAACTACACACTAATTTTCAGTATATCTTAACAAAAACCATTCCTAAACCACCACATATTACATCAAAAAGCAGCTAGATTGCATCAACAAAATGTTAAAAAATGTTAATTATGTACTTTGCTATACATAGTACTGTAACAAAAGTAAAGTTTTGTCGTCTATATAGTATAAATCAATTAAAAAACGAAAAACAATGAGAACTTTAAACACAAATCAGTTATCAAGTACATTACCTAACAGTAAAAGTTACAGTTGGAACAGTAAAAGACGTTACAGATAAGTAACGTCTTTTTAAAAACTTTCATCAATCAAAAAACATCAAATACTATGAACTCAGTTATTAAAATTTCCAGGCACAGAAATAAATTTGTAGAGGATTGTTTAATACATACCCGTCAATTTTTGCACCTTTATCATCAAGATGTAATTTGGAAAGGTTCTAAGCGCTATGCACACTAAAAAGGGCTCTAATTAAATTAGAGCCCTTTTTGGTTATAAAACCAAATATGCTATCATTTATCAATCTTGTGGTAAATGCGTTAATCTTCCTGGAGTATAAGGCGCACCAGCAACTTTCAATGCTTTTTCAATTTCCTTTATATCCTTTTCATAAAGTTTTTGTACGCTTTCCTTAATTGGTGAAAACTGTGATTTAGCTATAGTAAAACTTTCCAAATGGGTTTTTGTTGGAGATGCGGTCGAATACTTTTGCTCGTTAATGATTTTACCCACTCTACTTGATGGTGGTAAAGGTTGTCCCATATCTAAACGAACTTTTAAAGGATCACCGTTTAATTGTACATGATACTCCTCTAGATTCTTTTCAAATTCCATGACTCTTTTCGTCATATTTTCTATGGGAAGTTCAGATAACTTAATAGCTTCTTTTATATACTTTAGTTTATTTCGCATATCGGCCATTTTAGCGTTTGCTTCACTTATTTCGGCTTGTAAGGTATTCACGCCTCTTTGGAATGCGACCTTTTCGTCTCTATCTGTTGCTGGCATAATAGTGTTGTCCAAGGCCTTGATATTAAATCTTATAGCTGTTGCCAAAGGCTTTAGGTCACTGCCTTCCAATAGATTCATTTCTACGGTATAGGCTCCAGGTGCGACCAAGGTCCCTTGCCTTCTTTCTGCCCAAGGATTATAAAATCCTAGGGTTTCAAATTTGATTGGTTTTTGAAATTCATAACGCATATCCCAATGAAAACGCTGAATGCCCTCATTAGGTTCCTGATACACTTTCTTTACAATTTTTCCAGTGTTATCCTTAATTACAAATACCAGCTTGGGTGCAATCTCATTGACTTCCATTTTTAAGGACTCATAACTGGGATACGCAACATCCTTTTTATCTTTTATTTGTTCTTTTTCTTTTTCTTGACGACTTTCTTTTAGAGTTTTATGGGTGTTATTGTAATAATAGGTAAACATAACCTGGGGGCCCAAATTTTCGGCTGAGAAGAAATTATCTCCCATAAATGATTTTTTAGGCAATCCCAATGGGGTACTTTCTTCCCATATTAAAGCATCCCTGACAGGATATAATAGGGCGCTTTCTTTAATAGACTTATTTTCAATTGTTCTTAAGACTGAATAATCATCAAGAATATAAAATCCTCTACCAAAAGTTGCTAATACCAAATCGCTTTCACTTTGTTGAATGGCAATATCTCTTACGGCAATAGTAGGCAACCCATTATCTAGTGCTTTCCATGTATGTCCACCATTTGGTGAAAAATAAACGCCAAACTCGGTTCCACAAAAGATTAAATCCTCTTTTATCGGGTCTTCTTCAATAGCATAAACGCTACCTCTTTCTGGTAGATTATTACTAATGGAACTCCATGTTTGCCCCTTATTGGTCGATTTAAATACATAAGGCTTAAAATCACCATATTTATGATGATTAAACACGGCATACATAACATTAACATCATGCTGTGAAAGGTATACTGCGTTCACGTAGCTCTGTTTAGGTGCATTTGGAATATTATCTATTTTCTTCCAAGATTTGCCGCCATCATCTGTTATTTGTATTAAACCATCGTCGGTGCCAACAGCTAATAACTTCTTATTAATTGGAGATTCAGAAAGTGCTACAATCGTTCCATAAGGTGATGTAGAGCCATTTTTTTCAACTGCATCAATACTTATTACACGATCGTAAACCTGTAACTGGTTCCTGTTTATTTGCCGTGTCAAGTCTTCACTTATAACCTCCCAACTGTTTCCAAAATCATTAGAACGAAACACTTTATTAGCTGCAAAAAATAGCGTACCGTTATCATGCCTGCTCAACACCAATGGGGCATCCCAGTTCCAACGGTATTGATTTTCATTCTTGCGTTCTGTTGGTTTGATACCTACTTCCTCCCCACTTTTTTTATCGTATCTAACCAACCAGCCATATTGTGACTGGGCATAAACAATATCTGGGTTAGTAGGGTCTACCTGACTCTCAAATCCATCTCCGCCATGCGTTATGATCCAATCTTGATTCGTAATCCCATGTGAGTTAACTACACGGGAAGGCCCTCCCAAAGAAAAATTGTCCTGTGTGCCACCATAGACATTATAAAAAGGAGTATCGTTATCCACTGCCACCTTGTAAAATTGTGTAACTGGAAGGTTTTCTTTAAAGTCCCAATGTTTCCCTGCATTAAAAGTTTCATAAATACCACCATCACAGCCCACTAACCAGTGTTGGTTATTATTAGGGTTAATCCACATACAATGGTTATCGACATGCTTATAGGTTTCTCCAACTTGAGTAAAGGTTTTACCGCCATCATAACTCACGTTCAACCAGGTATTCATAGAATAGACGGTTTCTGTATCTATAGGGTCTGCCACTATCTCTTGGTAATAGTTTCCACTAGTCACATAATCACTCCTTTTTTCCCAACTTGCACCTCGATTGGTTGAGCGAAAGAAACCGCCTTTACCATCACCAGCTTCAACTATAGCATAAAGTATTTCAGGGTTGACTGGTGACTGTGCCAAACCAATCCTGCCCAGCTCCACTTCTGGCAATCCTTTGTTAATTTCAATCCATGTATCTCCTCCATCAGTACTTTTATGCAGTCCAGAACCAGGACCGCCACCCACATAGGTATATACATGCCTTCTACGTTGATGGGCAGCAGCATAAAGAACGTTAGGATCCCTTGTATCCATAATTATATCATTAATTCCCGTATGCTCATCGACCGCTAATATGGGCATCCAGTTTTCTCCACCATCAACTGTTTTATAAACGCCTCTATCTCCACCCTTGTTCCATAACGGACCGATGGCAGCCACATATACTATATTTGAATTTTCGGGATGGACAATAATTTTTCCAATATGTTCAGAATTTTCAAGGCCCATATTCTTCCAAGTAGCTCCACCATCTATAGATTTATAGACGCCATCTCCATATGCAACAGATCGCTGACCGTTATTCTCGCCCGTTCCCACCCATATCACATTAGGGTTATTGGGATCCATAGTCACACATCCTATGGAATACGAGCCTTCTTTATCAAATATAGGTGCATATTCTATGCCTGCATTAGTGGTTTTCCAAACACCTCCCGATGCGGTGGCTATATAATACTCGTACGGATTATTTGGGTTTACAGCAAAATCTGAAACCCTCCCAGAGTTTACAGCAGGTCCTATATTTCTCCATTTAAGACCTGTAATTTTAAGATCATTTAAAGGTTGTGGTTCACTTTTTTTAGCCCTTTGCGCCTGTAGAAACTGTAAACTAAGAATTGTTAATAAAACAATCCTTATGGAATTTTTTCTCATTTTGATAAGTTTGTGTGGTTAAAAAGGGTAATTTATGGATTATTTAAAAAATTATGCTGTTGATTTTCCTTTTTAACTTAATTTTATAAGACCTTTTCGAATTGCATTTATGGTATTGTTTTTGTGATTTGTTTAACAACTCACATAAAAAACACATACCATGAGACACTCCAGACCAACGCCCGAGGTGAATGCGGGTTCGATGGCAGACATAGCCTTTTTACTGCTCATCTTTTTCTTGGTAACGGCAACCATTCCAAAAGACCAAGGTATTAACCGAAAATTACTCGCCCCATGTCCAGACGGACAAATCTGTGAAGTTGACATAAATGAGCGTAAATTTTACGTATAGCCCTTAATAACAAAAATGAACTTATGGTTAATGGAGAGATCATTACTATTGAAGAACTTAAGGATGTCACAAAGGCCTTTTTAGACAACAATGGTGATGGTAGCTGTACCTACTGCAATGGGGCTAAATTGGAAACCTCATCGGACAATCCCGACAAGGCCATTATATCACTACAAAATAGCAAGTATACTAGCTATAATCAATATATTAAAGTTCAGGATGAATTAACCTTGGCATATTTTGAGTTACGACAGGCTTATTGTGAATCTATACTAAAAAAATCCATCGACAACATTAATAATGAAGAACTGAAAGCTGTAAAAGAGGCCTATCCTTTTATACTTTCGGAAGCGGAAACCAAGTAAAAAAGAATTATTTATGGTTTTTTAGGAATCCCATAAGCAATAGTCACCTTTTTTCTGCCCCATTGTTTTGCTGCCATAACATTTAATCCCATATAAATATCTATGCGGTTTTTCCATCGGTAATGCATTTTATCCTTAACAATATAGATACTATCCAGTCCTTCAATCTTAACTGGTATATTATGGCTTAACCCTTTTTTCAATAAATCCCTTGAAACGGCGATATAGTGATTGCCCGGAACTAAACTATCTCCAAAAGCCGTAATATGTGGATCTCCATCGGTTTGAGAGCTTAACGAGTTATACGCTGTTGCGGTAACTTCAATAGTGTGCCAATTATAATTTGCATAGGGGTCCTTTTTTTTACAGCTAATTAAAAGGAAATTCATAGATATTGATATGATTAAGAATCTAATCATATTATAATTATAACCATATGAAATAAGACAAGTAAACACTTACTTTTAGTCTCTCTTTTTAAATCCATATAAAAGCTGCTTAAAAAAGGTTTTAGGCATTTTATAATCATCATCATACCCAAGTGTAATCTTACCACTCGTCTCTGGAATATAGTTGGTTTTAAATAGGTAATCCCATAGACTTAGACTTATACCAAAGTTAACACCATATTTTTTGTTCTTAGGTAAGGTATAGGCATGATGGTATAAATGCATTACTGGGTTATTAAAAATATACTTCAATGGCCCATAAGTCAATTTAATATTGGAATGGTTTAAATGTCCAATAGTTATGGCTATGAAGTGTACTACATAAGCCTGATCGGGTTCAAAACCGCCCAAAAGCATTACAGCAAACACTTTAAGAGGTTTATAAAAAATATTTTCCATCCAATGGTATCGTAAATGAGCTGCAAACCCCATTTCTTTTACCGAATGATGCACCTTGTGAAACCGCCAAAGCAAGGTATAACGATGTAACAACACATGAGTAAACCATTGAACAAAATCCAATAATACAAAGAAAATAAGCAATTGGATTCCTTTAGGTAAATTGGATATATCGATGAGTGCCATGGATTTCATCGTGATCCCAAATTGGGAAAACACGACTTCCAGAACCTTATAAACCCCACTAATGACTATGGCGAAAATGAAGAAATTAAAAAACATATAAAGGGCGTCCAACCAAAAGTCCTTTCTAAACATAGATTGTTCCTTACGCCATGGAAACAACAATTCTAAACACCAAACACCAATTGAAATAACTATTAAGCCCCAAAAGTAATTGGTATACCAAGGCACATCAAAAACAATGGATCGCCAAGTCCAATTTATGGTGCCCTTAAAAGCTTTAAAAAAAATATCTAAGTAATCCATTCCTAAACTTTTAGTATGTCAACAATAACTTCAAAACTTCTTTAAATCTATCTTTTGGTAAATACTGTTTTTCCAGCTGAGTTGCAAAAGGAATTGGGGTTTCTATGCTGGCAACCCGTTTAACTGGGGCGTCAAGGTATTCGAAACAGTTCTCCATAATCATTGCCGATATATCACTGGCTATGCCTCCAAATAAAGTATCTTCATGGAAAATAATTGCTTTACCTGTTTTTTTTATAGAAGTAAAAATCACTTCTTTATCCAATGGCTGGAGTGTACGCAAATCAATGACATCGGCTAAGATATCAGGATTGTCATCTAATGCCTCCAAAGCCCAATGCACAGCTGCCCCATAGGTAATTACGCTAATCGCTTTACCTTCCCTCAAAATAGCTGCTTTTCCAAAAGGTAAAGTATAATAGTTGGTCGGTACATCTTGTCTAATTGTTCTGTACAATCCTTTATGTTCAAAAAACAACACAGGATTAGGGTCATTGATTGCTGTTGCTAAAAGGCCTTTGGCATCATAAGGAAAAGCTGGGTATACCACTTTTAATCCTGGGGTTTTAGTAAACCAAGCCTCATTGGTTTGTGAATGGAACGGCCCTGCACCTACTCCGCCTCCACAGGGCATCCTAATGACCACATTGGCCAGCTGTCCCCAGCGGTAATACGATTTTGCCAAATAGTTGACAACGGGGTTAAATCCAGACGATATAAAATCAGAAAATTGCATTTCAACAACACTTTTCATATCAGCAATAGATAGGCCCATTCCCGCTTCAATAATTGTTGATTCACAAATAGGCGTATTACGCACCCTATCTTTACCAAATTGCTCTAAAAATCCTTCGGTTATTTTAAACACACCACCATATTCGGCAATATCCTGCCCCATAATCACCAAATCGGCATGCTGTTCCATACTTTGTCTAAGTCCCTGGGAAATGGCATCTATAAACCTAATATCTTGAGTTTTATTTTCTGTTTCAACCTCTATATATTCAAAAGGCGCATAGACATCCTTTAATTCCTTTTCTAAATTAGGCTTAATAGATTCTTCGTTAAAAGCAATCTCTAAATGTTCATTAATTTCAGAAACCATTTGCTCCTTGATCAAGACTACATCTAATTCGGTTAAAATCCCTTCATCCTTTAAAAAGGATTGAAAATTCATAACCGGATCTTTAGCTGCCCAAAAATCCGTCAGTGACTTAGGAACATACTTTGTACCACTAGCTTCCTCATGCCCGCGCATTCTAAACGTCTTAAATTCCAATAAAATAGGACGTGGATTTCTACGCATATCCTCAGCAAATTCAGAAACTTTTGTGTAAATCTCGATTATATTATTGCCATCAATAATATGGGATTCGATGCCATAACCAATAGCTCTATCGGCTAAATGTTCACAACGAAACTGCTCACTTGTTGGGGTAGACAATCCATAGCCATTATTCTCGATACAGAACAACACGGGTAATTGCCAAACCGAAGCTACATTTAAAGCTTCATGAAAATCACCCTCGCTCGTTCCCCCTTCACCAGTAAACACAGCTGTTACCTGCTTCAGGTTTTTTAATTTTGAAGCCAAAGCAATACCATTGGCAACACCTAATTGAGGTCCTAAATGGGAAATCATTCCCACAATTTTGTATTCTTGTGTACCGAAATGAAACGAACGATCCCGACCATTAGTAAACCCATTAGCTTTACCTTGCCATTGTGAAAAAAGTCGGTAAAGCGGAATGTTTCGAGTAGTAAACACCCCTAAGTTTCTGTGCATAGGAAGTATATATTCATCGTTTTGGAGGGCTAAAGTTACTCCTACAGCTATGGCTTCTTGACCAATACCAGAAAACCACTTACTAATCTTCCCTTGCCTCAAAAGAATAAGCATTTTTTCTTCAATCAATCTAGGCTTGAGTATGTTCTTATAAAGCAGAATTAATGCTTCAGAATTTAGATTTTCAGTGTTATATATAATCGTTTCCGGAATCATCAATACGATTTGAGTTGCTTTTTTTGAGTATATCAAATATAATACAAATTCACTCGCAGTTATAGCACCCAGTGATTAGTTATCAATAAACTTAGCTATTTTATCACATCTTGCATAGACAACAAAATTATAGAAGAAATCGCAATAACTATTATCATAACAACCAAAACAATAGCCATGTTTTTGTATTTTTGTAACAACCACATTTTTAATCAAAATGCTTATGAATACTATTCCTAGTGTTAATTTATCAGATTTTATTTCAGGTAATACCGAAAAAAAACAACAATTTGTAGATGCCATTGGAAAAGCTTACCAAGAGATTGGGTTTGTGGCTTTAAAGGGTCATTTTTTAGATGATAAATTAGTTGAGAATCTATACAAAGAAATTAAAAATTTTTTCGATTTACCTATTGAGGTAAAACAAAAATATGAGATTCCAGGTATTGGTGGACAGCGTGGTTACGTTTCCTTCGGAAAAGAAAGCGCCAAAGGGAAAAAGGAAGGTGACTTAAAGGAATTTTGGCATTTTGGTCAATATGTTGAAAATAATCCAGAACTTGAAAAGGAATATCCTAAAAACGTTTATGTAGAAGAACTGCCCAAATTTAATATCATAGGCAAGGAAGCATATAAAATGCTCGAAAAAACAGCAAAATATGTTTTACGGGCTTTAGCGTTACATCTCAATTTAGAAGAGACCTATTTCGATGAGTACATTCACAATGGCAATTCTATTTTGAGGCCCATACACTACCCTCCTATCATTAAAGAACCTAAAGAGGCCGTTCGTGCTGCTGCTCATGGAGATATTAACCTAATCACTTTATTAATGGGTGCTCAAGGGCGCGGACTGCAGGTCCAAAACCATAAAGGCGAATGGATTGATGCCATAGCCGGGCCCGATGAGCTAATGATTAATGTAGGTGATATGTTGTCCAGACATACCAATAACAAACTAAAATCTACCATTCATCGCGTTATAAATCCACCAAAAGAATTATGGGGGACGTCAAGGTATTCCATTCCATTTTTTATGCACCCCATAAGCGATATGAAACTGGATGTTTTAGACAGTTGTGTGGATGAAAATAATCCTAAAGTTTATGAAGATATCACGGCAGGGGAATTTTTGAATGAACGTCTCATAGAACTTGGTCTCATTAAAAAATAAGAAAATGGATTTACAGGACCAGTTGAAAAACCTATTTCCAGATCATGTCCCTGATGAATCTCCCGAAGCGGTTTCAGAAGATGACAATCTATGGATACAAGATGATCCCATAATATGCAAATACGAAAAACGAAAAGGCAAACCCATTACTATTCTTGAGGGCTATACAGGATCAAATGAAGATTTTAAGACTTTAGCAAAGGATATTAAAACCCAATTGAGTGTGGGTGGTAGTTTTAAAGATGATAAGATTATTATTCAAGGGGATTATCGCGATAAAATCATGCAAATACTAAAAGACAAAGGTTTTAAGGTAAAACGTGTTGGAGGATAATTTTTTAGTTTGCAGCTGGCAGTCGCAGTATCCAGTTAGATTGATGGGACTGAAATAGATTATATCTCATGAAACCTTAAACTTTAAACATTGAAGTCCCTAATAACTATTAACCAATAACTTATTAACTTAAAAAATGTCCATAAAACATTCTGAACTCATCCTAAATCCAGATGGCAGCATCTACCATCTTAACCTAAAACCTGAGCATATTGCTGACACCATTATTTTAGTTGGTGATCAGGACCGAGTGGAAAAAATTTCCAAACATTTCGATACTATTGAATTTTCAACTCAAAAGAGGGAATTTAAAACCCATACCGGTTTTTATAAAGGAAAACGTTTATCGGTTATTTCAACAGGGATTGGTCCAGATAATATTGATATTGTTTTAAACGAACTGGATGCCTTGGCAAATATTGATTTCGAGACCAGAACAGTTAAAAATGATCTCAAGACTCTTAATTTTATAAGAATAGGTACCTCCGGAGCCCTTCAAGAGGATATTCCTGTAGATGCTTTTGTTGCTAGTGAATATGGGCTTGACTTAAATGGTATGCTTCATAGTTATCAAACCTGCGACATTACAAACCCAAAAATAGAGAGTGCTTTTATACAACATACCCAATGGCCCAATTTTAAGGCAAGACCCTTAATCATAAAATGTAATGAGACCTTAAAAAATTACATGATAAGTGATCAAACACACCTAGGCATCACCCTAACGGCTATAGGATTTTATGGGCCACAGGGACGGGTTTTAAGATTGCCCCTTCAGGACGAAGCTTTAAATTCTAAAATTCAGACATTTGGTTTTAACGGATTACGTGTTACCAATTTAGAAATGGAAACCAGTGCTATTTATGGCTTATCCAAATTAATGGAGCATAAGGCTTTATCTTTAAATGCCGTTATTGCTAATAGAACCCTCGGCACCTTCAGTAAGCATCCGGGTAAGACCATTGAAAAGCTTATTTTGTATACTCTGGACCGACTTTCAAGTATATAAAATAACGGGTGACAAAACCTATACTAAAACGATAACGATATCTGTTAGTGACATCCTGAATCTACAGACTAACAGATACCTGATACAGACAAATTTTAACCTATTAAACTAGTCGCTAATAACTTTTACTTTCCTTGTTTAAAGTTTATTTTCAATAAGACTATAATAAAAGCTTTAAGAAATTTTTAATTAGCATTTTATAAAAAGTATGTCTTCATTATTTTAACATCCCTTTGAAATCTTCTTTTAAACTAATTAATTCTACGCTTAAACCATAAAACGAAGTTAGTTATCATTTTTTTTTTAATTTTAAATATCTCTTAACTTAATCCTTATTAGTCCTTATGAAAAAAATTACATTTCTGATTTCTATATTTTTATTGACCTTTAGTTATTCGATGGTTGGTCAGGCCCCTGACAATGATTTACCTTGTGGAACTTTACCTGAACTTACTGTTAATTTGAGCGAAACCTGTACCAATGAGATTATAACTTTTACTGGAAATGAAACAGATTCAGGTTTAGGTTTACCTACCTGTATATCCAATCCTGACTGGTACAGTAGAGATTTATGGTTTAAATTTACTATGCCTTCCAAAGGCGCTGTTCGTATAATTACTTCATTTAATAATGATAATATTTATGACTCTGGAATTGAAATTTTTACAGGTGGAGATTGCAGTAGTTTAACCTCTTATGATTGTAATGATGATGGTAATCCAAATGGGGGTAATGATGAATTTTTCTCTCAAATTGATATTGCTCAACCAGCCTCTTCTGTGGTTTATCTTAGAGTATGGGATGTTGATGATATAGGAGCCGGATCTATGAATATTTGTATTTATGAAATTGACCCTCCTTTAGTTACTGATAACGATGAATGTTCCTCAGCTAATGACTTAGCAATTACAAGTGATTGCTCTTCTCCTACATTAACGACTAATTTACAATCAACCGATTCAGCAGAAACAAATCCAACCTGTACTTCTTTTTATGAAGGTAAGGATGTATGGTATAAGATTACATTAGATGACAATGATGATTATGAAGTTACCATTGAAACTTCAGAAGATTCTGGATCCCCTGTATACGATACAGGAATAGCTGTATATTCCGGGAGTTGTGGATCACTTACTGAAATTGGATGTGATGATGATGGAGGTAGCAATTTATTTTCTAAAGTTGTTTTATCCAACAGAAGAAATGAAATTTTATTTATCCGTGTCTTTATGGTTGACATTGCTCAAACTGGCACATTTAATATTTGTGCCTCTGCGACGGGAACTTTAAACACTGTTGATAAGGATTTAAATGACTTTAAATTATTTCCCAATCCGGCTCAGGATGTGGTCAACCTAAAGTTTACACAGTCATCAAGTTCTAAGGTGGCTATCGCTATATACAACCTCCAGGGGAAACTGGTCCAGGCAGCATCCAAAACACCTGGCAATCAAAATGTGGCACTCCCTATTGCACATCTGGCTACTGGCATGTATTTCGTGAAGCTGAATGATGGTACTAACGAAGTCACCAAAAAATTGATGGTCCGATAAGCCTCGAAAGTTTATAAAAAGCAGCAAGGCTCTAAAGTTGATTTAGAGCCTTTTTTTGTCTAAAGCTTAACCAGGCGTTTGAATCCTGATCTCGTATCCTTATAGCTGATCCTAAGCAGGTACAATCCTTGTTCAATACCTTCCAATCGCTCCATGGTTATACGGCCCTGTATCGCCTCCTTCTCTTCATGCCTGATCATCTTGCCGGTAATATCATATAAGGTAATCTTAAACTCTTCATTGTTCAGCTGCACAGGCAACTGAATGTTAATCACCGCATTGAACGGATTGGGTATAATGGACACCTCCTTAAAGGTAAATTCGGCATTATCGAGTCCTTCACAGGCATCCCCTATGCCATCGGTATCAGCATCCGCCTGATTCGGATTGGCAACACTCGAACAATTATCACAGCCATCAGGAATACCATCTGAGTCGGTATCAATGGTATCATCAGAACCTTCACAGAGGTCATTGCAGTCCAAAACACCGTCACTATCAGTGTCCGTCTCTGCTGTACCACAGCCGCAGACACCGGGATCGGTCTTGTTGGGATCGTCAGGACAGCCATCCAGGCAGTTGGGCGTGCCATCACTGTCATCGTCATTGGATACCCCGTTGATATCCACATCCAGTGGACATGGGGAGTTGATTTCTAAGTCATTGCAGTCCAAAACACCGTCACTATCAGTATCCGTCTCTGCTGTACCACAGCCGCAGACACCGGGATCGGTCTTGTTGGGATCGTCAGGACAGCCATCCAGGCAGTTGGGCGTGCCATCAC